>NZ_VWWG01000248.1:0-7069 GCF_011753085.1 Burkholderia sp. Tr-862 | reverse complement strand
CGGCAACCGCGTTCGCGCCGTCCTGGTTCAGGTCGGCGATCGCGACGGCCGCGCCCGCCTTGGCGAGCTCCAGTGCGATTTCCTTGCCGATGCCGCTTGCGGCGCCCGTGACGACTGCGGTCTTGCCATTCAGGTTGCTCATTTCGAATTTCCCGTGGTGAAAGGATTGACAGGGAGAAAGGACTGCGGACGTGTTATTGAGCCAGGTAATCGTAGACGACTTCGCCGAGGCCGAGTGTCAAATCCGCGACGATGTGGCGGGCTTCGACGATCTCGAGCACCGGCAGGTCGGCCACCGGCGCAAGTGCGTGCGGCGCCAGCTCGAGCGACGCGGGGCCCGTCCACGCGCCCTTCATCTTGATGTCCTGCATGTAGTAGCGCACCAGTTCGCACACGCGTGCGGTGCCGTCGACGTGCGGGATGATCTTCAGCAGGAAGTTCGGGCCGGCGAGGCGTTTCGCCTGCTCTTCGATGTCGAGTTCCTTGTGCTTGTAGCCCATCGTGCCGGTCGCGACGCGCACCTTGCCGTAGTCGAGCGTGCCCAGGATGTGATCGGTGTTCACGTGCAGCGTGGGCGACGCGAGCTTCTTCGGGAAGCCCCACAGCTCGCGGCCGCCGGCGATCGGCGGGTGATCGTCGAGATACATCGCGAGCGTGTAGCCGCCGGCCTGGCCGTTGTATTCGACGGGGATCACCTGGCCGCTTTCGGTGTAGTCGCCGAAGCCGGTCGAATCGGCCATGCGAATGAATTCGTAATGCACGAGCGGCTCGGTGATCTGCAGCGGCTCGGGGACAATCTCGCGCAGACGGTCCGGATCGGTGCGATACGTGATGATCAAAAACTCACGATCGACGAAACGGTATGGCCCCATCGGGAAAGCAGGGCTGGTCAACGGCATCGCAAACGCGTTCGATCGGACATCGCTGATTTTCATGCGGACTCCTTGGTGTTGATCGCTTCGTGGATGATTGGTCGTAATCGTATGCCTGTGCGTCGCCGTTGTGCGATGCCGCATATGGAATTAATTGTTGCCGATTTCGATTCATTTGCCGCCTAAATATTGAGGCGGGCGGCACAAACGGGGGTGGATGGCGCCCGGCGGCCCGAAGTTCGCACGCATCAATGACACCACGATGTGAAAAAGGTGAGGCTTTACGGGAGGGTTGGTGAGTTTTTACGGGAGACGGTCGCGCGCGGATGTGTCAATTGTGTGAACTTGTGTTGCAGTGCGGGCTCTAAGTGCGTTCGCGCGCGGCGCACGGGCCGGCCCTCATCACCGGTAGGCCGACGCATTAAGCAACGCTTAAGCGGGTGCGCCCTAGCATCGTTTGCCTCCGACCGGCACGGCCGGTCCACTCATTACGCCCCACGCAATCGGATTCATGCAGAACCTCAATCTCACCCTGTTTTCCGCCATCAATGCCGGCGCCGCGCCGCACCCCGGCGTTGCCCGCCTCGCGATCTTCGCCGCCGACTGGCTCGTCTACGCGCTGCCTGCAATGCTGCTGCTGACCTGGATCTTCGGCGAACGCCCGACGCGGCGGCAGGCGATCGAAGCCGGCGTCGGCACATGCGTGGCGCTGGCGCTCGCGCAGGTGCTCGGGCATTTCTGGTTTTCGCCGCGGCCGTTCATGGCCGGCGTCGGCACGCAACTGATTCCGCATGCGCCGGACAGCTCGTTTCCGAGCGACCACATGACGTTCGCGTGGAGTCTCGCCGTCGGCATGATGCTCGCCGGCACCACGCGGCTGACCGGGTTCGTGATGGCTGCGATGGCCGTCGCGATTGCATGGGGTCGGGTGTATGCGGGTGTGCACTGGCCGTTCGACATGGCCGGCGGCGTGCTGGTCGGCACGGCCGGCGCGCTGGCTGCGCACCTGTACGGGCAACGCGTGGTCGAGCTGCTCGAACGGATCGGCGACGTGGTGCACGCGGTGATGATGGGGCGCGAGCGCACGCCCTGAGAGAGCCAAGCGGGAGAAGTACGGGCCGGACGCCATCAACCGGGCGTCTTGGCCGCGTCGGCCGATGCCGACGTGCTGTCGCCTGCTTCGTGCAGTTCGGGCGTTTCGCCCGGGTGCCGGGCGGCGTCGCGTTCGAGAGAACTTTCCTTCAGGATCGCGCACATCGCGACGAACAGCGCGAGCACGACGGCCGCCAGGCTGCAATAGCCGGCGATCTTCAGGTGGCGAAGGAAAGGCGAAGCGTGGCTTTCTCTTGTCATGACCGGGCGCTCCTGGGCGGGCTGCGGCGGCTGTCGCCCGACAGCGGCGTCGCAGACATACATATATACCAGCCGCCCCGCCGATGCCAAGCCCGCCGATGCGCGGGCGCCCGTTCGCGTCAGTCTTCCAGCGTTTCGTGCACGGCCGCCGCACCGCGCTTCCAGTATGCCGCCGCGCGGATGCGCGACTTGTCGATGCCGCGCTCGCCGGTCAGGTGCAGGCGCACGGCGCGCATCGACTGCGCTTCACCCGCCGCCCAGACATAACCGTCGCCGGAGGACGGCAGCGGCAGTTCGCGCACCGCATTCAGCAGCGCATCGCCGTCCGCCGCGTCGGCTTCGGCGCGAAAGCGCCAGATTTCATGCACGTCGGCGCGCGTATCGAACGAGATCTGCGCGGTGCGATCCGCGACTTCCAGCACGACCGCCGCACGGGCGCCGGCCGGCAGCTGCTCGAGACGCCGTGCGATCGCCGGCAGCGCCGTATCGTCGCCGATCAGCAGATGCCAGTCGAAATCGATCGGGACCACGAACGAACCGCGCGGGCCGCCGATGCCGAGCCATTGGCCGACGCGAGCCTGCGCCGCCCACTGCGATGCGGGGCCCGGATGGTTCAGCACGAATTCGAGATCGAGTTCGCAGGCGGCGCGGTCGAAGCGGCGCGGCGTGAAGTCGCGCGCGACCGGCTTCGGTTCGCCTTCGGGAAACTCGGGGCCATTCGCGCCGAGCGTCGGCATCGCGGGCTGCTCGGCGCCGGGCGGCGGAAAAAACACCTTCACGTGGTCGTCGAACGACGACGATTCGAAATCAGCGAGGTCGGGGCCGCTGAGCGTGACGCGCAGCAGATGCGGCGTCACGGTGTGCACGCGCACGACCTGCAGCAGGCGGAACTTGAGGGTATGGCGCACGCGGGTCACGGTGCGCTCGGATGTGTTTTGTATCAATCCGTTCTCCTTAGGTTTTTGCGAGGCGGCGCGGATTACGCGCCGGTGCCGCCTTCGATTTCGGCCGTCGCGCGGCGCATGATCGCCGCGATGCGCCGCTGTTCGTCGGCATCGGCGGCGCTCTTGTGCAGCAGCGCCCGCTTGAGCGCGAGACGCGCGTCGACGAACTCCGGAAGCCAGCCGGGCTGTGCATCGTCCGATGCTTCGCTGCCTGCCGATTCGCCGGCGAACGCGCGCCGCATGAATTCCATCTTGCGTGCGAGGTGCGTGAGGCGCGCGAACAGCGTGTCGACACGTTCGCGCTGCGCGTCGAGATGCGCGCGGCCGGCATCGGTCAGCGCATAGCGCTTGCGATTGCCTTCCGCCTGCGATGCGACGAAGCCGACTTCCTCAAGATACGTGAGCGCCGGATACACCATGCCGGGGCTCGGGCTGTAGAAGCCGTTCGAGCGCGTGTCGAGCGCCTTGATCAGCTCGTAGCCGTGGCTCGGCTGCTCGGCGACCAGCGCGAGCAGCAGCAACTGGAGATCGTCGGAGCTGAACTGGCGGCCGCGCGGCATGCCGTCGTCGCCGAAATCGCCAAAGCCACCGCGTCCGCCACGGCCGCCGAACGGACCGCCGCCGCTAAACGGGTCGTGGCCGCGACGGTGGCGGCCGATCGCGTGCCAGAGGCCGGCGAACCAGTCAGGGCCGGCATGCGCACCATGACCGTCGCATCGGGCATGGCCGCGGGAGGGGTTGTGTCGCATGATCGTGTCCTATGTATCGGAAAACATATCTAAAGATATATATCGAAAGATAGGGTGTCAAGGACGGATTATTGGGGTGGGATGGGGGCGTGCGGTTGTGCCGAGCGGCCGGCGGCGCGAATTCCTGTCGGCGCGTTCCGTCGATGTCGTCGTCGGCCCGGCGTCCGGCGCCCGGACGGCCGGTGCCGGATCCGGTGTTGCGGTCATTCAAATAATTGATCGCGGCGCACGCGCTTGCCGATGATTTCCCGAAACATTCCGAGTGGCGCAGCCGGATTTATGAATAAATTAATCAATGTCGATTATAAGAACATAGATGACCATTGTTTAAATTCAGGAAATTATTTAATTTAATTATCGCCCGATCAAACAAATTGTCCGCGACAGCAAAGGTCGTCGAATCCACCTCGTAATTCAATGACGTCATCCGTTGCAGCGCTTGTCCGGCGGTCATTTGCACGGCGATGAAGAATTTCGCCCCTTTATTTGCGACCCTGAAAATTCGTCGAAATGTGAAGCATTGCAATATAAAGCCCCCCGAGCCGGGTATTCCGGTTGCGATGCGTGATTTAATTTGGCAGGATTTTCATCAGGTTGTCCGGCTTTAAAACAACAAAGCACTCGACAATTCAATTTACCGAAATAACGCGCGGCGCGCCGGGCAACGATTGGAAACGAAGGCGACCAGAAAAATCAGGTAACGAGGCGGCGAACGGTCGGCACCGTTCGCGATCATTGAATCAATCGCTTGTTCGGTGGCGTCGATGCGTCACGCGAGCGATCCGGGCGAATCCGACACGGGGCGGCCATGGCGATACTCAAGAACGATTCTTCCGGAGAAGCATGCCTGCTCCGCGCGTATCACGTGTTCGGCCGCGACGACGCGCGCTGCGACACGGTCATCCGGGATGGGTCGGTGTCGCGTGTCCATGCCCATATCCGCTGGGTCGGCGGGCTCTGGGAGCTCCACGATCACAGCAGCAACGGCACGTCGGTATCGGGCGTGGCATTGCGCGACGGCGAGCACGCGGTGCTGCAGCGCGGCGACGTGATCCGGTTCGGCAGGGCCGGCATTGCACCCTGGCGTGTCGATACGCTCGACGATCCGGCCGATACGCTATGGCCGATACGCGGCGCCGCGGCGCCTATCGTGCTCGCACCGCGCCAGATCCTGCCTGCCCCGGCCGCGCAGCCGGTCACGATCGTCCGTTCGCCGGCCGGCGAATGGCTGTGCGACGACACGTTGCCGCCGCGCGCGCTCCACGACGGCGATGAAGTGTCGACCGGCGACTTCGCGTGGCGCCTCGCACTCGTGCGCCACGGCTCGACGGTGATGCTCGCCGCACCCGCCGATCCGGCCGGGCCGGCGCAATTGCTCGAATTCTTCGTCAGCCGGAACGAGGAGCACGTGCGCATGCTGCTGCATGTCCGCGGCGGCGTGGTCGACCTCGGCGAGCGCGCCCATCACTACAGCCTCGTCACGCTCGCCCGCGCACGCTCGGCCGACATGCAGGCCGGCTACGACGCCGCCACGCAAGGATGGATCGAACTCGACCGGCTGGCACGCATGCTCGGCATCGATACGTCCCATGTCAACGTGCAGATTCACCGCGCGCGGAGCCAGTTCGCGGCCTTGCCGGGGCTGGGCGCGAGCCAGCTCGTCGAGCGCCGGCGCGGCAGCGTCCGTTTCGGCGATTTTTCGTTCCGCGTCATGCGCGGCGAGCACCTCGAATGCCAGTCGGTGCCGGCCGTCGGGCCGCGTATCGGCGTGCAGCGTGCGGCGCCGGCCCCGGTTGTCCATTGCCCGTGAACGCGCGCGAACCGGCCGTGTTGCCGACCGCATTTCGCCCGCCAGTCGGGCCGGACGCCGTTGCGCCGCCCAAGCATGCCGCGCCTTTCGCGGCGCTTGCCGGCAAATGGCATTACCGGCTCGGCGCGCTGCTCGGCGAAGGCGGCAACGGTGTGGTGTTTCGCGCGACCTGCGGCGAGACGGGGCAAGATGTCGCGATCAAGCTGATGCGGGACGATGCCGCGCTGAGCGCGGCGGAGCGCGCGCGCCGGCGTGCGCGCTTCCGGCGCGAGACGAGCCTGTGCGAGGCGCTGCGGCATCCGAACATCGTGGCCCTGCTGGACCAGGGGGAAGCGCCCGACGGGCGGCTGTTCGCCGTATTCGAACTGGTGCAGGGCAGGACCGTGCGCGACCGGCTCGCGGCGCAAGGGCCGCTGTCGGCCATCGACACGGGGCGGCTGATGACGGAGGTGCTCGACGCGCTCGCGGCCGCCCATCGGCGCGGCATCGTCCATCGGGATCTGAAGCCGCAGAACATCGTGATCACGATGGCCGATGACGGGCCGCACGCGAAGCTCCTCGATTTCGGCATCGGTGCGTTGCTGCCCGGTACCGAAGACGTCGCGCGTGACACCGCGACGCTGGCGACCGAGGTGCTCGGCTCGCCGCCCTATTGCGCGCCGGAGCAATTGCGCAACGAGCCGCCGACACCCGCAAGCGATCTTTATGCGTGGGGCCTGATCGTGATCGAATGCCTGACGGGCGATGTCGTCATGCAAGGCGCAAGCGTGGCCGACATCCTCTATCAGCAACTGAGCCCCGTGGATGTCGCGCTCCCGCCATCGATCGCGTCGCATCCGCTCGGCGCGGTACTGCGGCACGCACTGAACAAGAATCCACAGCAGCGCGCCGCGTCGGCCGACGCGCTCGCGGCGCAGTTTCGCGCGCTCAACTTCGCCGCGCTCGTCGGACAGTTCGATGCCGGTCGCGCGGGCCGGCAGATGCATCCGCGCCCGCTTGCACCGCACGGCGAGACGATCGCCGCGCTCGGCGAATTCCGACAGATCACCACGTTGTGCTGTTGCGTGACGATCGCCGGAGAGGGGCGGCAACGCCATGCCGGAACCGAGCACGGCAATGCGCTCGACGGCTACGAGGAACAGTGGCTGACGAAGTGCGCCGATATCGCCGTCGGTTACGGCGCGCACGCAGGCGGACGGCTCGGCGACACGCAGCTGTTCCATTTCGGCCTGCAAGGCGATATCGACCGGCCCGCGCGCCGCGCGGTGCGTGCGGCGCTCGACATGGTGCGGGTAGCCGGGCATGCGCGGCTGCCGGTGCCGGCGGCGGCCGGCGGCCGCG
>NZ_VWWG01000247.1:0-7078 GCF_011753085.1 Burkholderia sp. Tr-862 | reverse complement strand
CGCGCGCGTTCATGCCCGGCGGCGTGATGTACCAGATCGCGAGCACGATGCCGACGCTCGACACGATCTGCGGCAGCGGGAACAGCGGCGAACGGTACGGGCGCGGCAGGTCGGGACGGCGGATGCGCAGCATCACGACCGACGCGGTGACGAGCAGGTACGCGGTGCCCCATGCGCAGGTCGCGGCGAGCACGAGGTGCAGGATGCTGTCGAGGTTGCCGTGGATCAGCCATGCGTGGGCGATCGGCACGACCGCCGCCGCGACGATGCCGACCACCGGCGTCTTGAAGCGCGGATGCAGATACGCGAAGCAGCGCGGCAGCGCGCCGTCGATCGCCATCCCGTACAGGATGCGCGGCAGCCCGGCCATCAGCGTGTTGATCGTCGCGGCGCCCGCGCACAGGAACGCGATGCCGAACCACACGCGGCCGAAGGGCCCAAGCACCTGCAGCGCGAACGCGGGAATCGCGCCCGGCGTGTCGAGCAGGTGCGTCAGGCCGTCGGGGCTGACCGGCACGTTCGCGACCTGGCGGCGGATCGCCGCGCCGTACAGGAACATGCAGATCGCGACGCCGACGAGGCCGAGCGCCATCGCGCGCGGAATCGTGCGGCCCGGCGCCTTCATTTCCGGCGCGAGCGGCGTGACGAACTCGCAGCCGACGAACATGAACATCGCCATCCCGACCAGCGACAGCACGGCCGGCACCGACGTGCCGACTGCCGAGCCGCCGAACCAGCCGTCGAGATGCACGGCGGGCGCCGCGGCGAGGCCGAGGATCCCGAAGATCATCAGCGACAGCCACATGCCGGCCGTCAGCACGATCTCGAGCTTGCTGAACACCTTGATGCCGATGATGTTGGTGATCGCGAACGTGACCACCAGGCCGACGCCAACGAGCCACGAACTGTTGTGCTTCTCGAGCGCGGCGTTCAGCGACTCGAAGTTCACGAGCGCCATGATGCCGCTCAGGATCGTCTCCGCCGTGCCGGCGAACACGTGTACGAGGAAATACGCGGAAATCGTGCCGGTGATCGCCCAGAAGCGACCGAGCCCGCACGACAGGTAATCGTAAACCGAGCCGGCCGTCGGCAGCATCGCGGCGGCTTCGGAGAACGTCGTCGCCTGCGCCTGCATCATCACGAACGCGATGATCATCGCGACCGCGAACGCCCAGCCGCCCATCCCGAAGCCCGACGTCGCGGTGAGGATCACCGGACTCGCCATGATGAGGCCGACGGCACTCGCCAGCGCGGTCGGAAAACCGACCGCGCCCGCCGTCAGCACCGTCCCGCCGCCCGCTTCAGCCGGCGCACCGGCGGGCGTTTCTCCCGCGGCGCCGGTCACTCCAGACCATCCCGACATCCTCGTCTCCTTCCTGTTTCGGCCGGCGCCGCCGCTGCGGTGCCCGTTCCGTGCTTCGCGGTCAGCCCGGGGCAGCGCGTCAGCGCGTCGACCCCGGGCCCCTGTCGATCAAACTCGATCCGATGTCGAAAAAATACGCAGGCAAAATAATTCGGTCATAGCGCAAATCGGCAAAACGGCGGTGGGGAACGGGTTATCCCGCCCTCCACCGCCGGTTCGTCGTCACGCGCTCACGCGGTCACGACAGCACACCCCTCACGCGAACGGCACGCCCTCGAAACCCGCCGCGAGCGCGTCGACGATCCGGTCGAGCGGCTCGCGCTGGATCACGAGCGGCGGCGACAGGATGATCTTCGTGCCGACCGGACGCACCAGCACGCCGTGCTCGCGCGCCACTTCCGCGACCGCGTTCGCATAGCCGGACAGCGGGTCGATCGGCTCGCGGGTCTGCTTGTTCGCGACGAGATCGAGCGCGAGCATCAGCCCCTTGCCGCGCACCTCGCCGACCGCCGCGAAGCGTTCCGGAAACGACCGCAGCGCTTCGAGCAGATACGCGCCCTGCTTCGCCGCGTTCCCCGGCAGGTCTTCCTTCACGACGATGTCGAGGCTCGCAATCGCGGCCGCGCACGCAACCGGGTGCCCGGCGTACGTGTAGCCGTGCATGATCGCGCCGCCGAAGTCCGCGTTCGCGGCGAATGCGTCCTCGATCCGCGCGTTCACGGCCGTCGCGCCGAGCGGCACGTAACCGGACGAGATCCCCTTCGCGAGACACATGATGTCAGGGCGCACGCCCCAGCCGCGGCTGCCGAACATGCTGCCGCTGCGGCCGAAGCCCGTCACGACTTCGTCGGCGATCAGCAGCACGCCGTAGCGGTCGCACACCTCGCGCACGAGCGGCCAGTAGTTGGCCGGCGGCACGATCACGCCGCCCGCGCCCTGCACCGGTTCGGCGATGAACGCAGCGACCGTGTCGGGGCTCTGGAACTGGATCTCGCGCTCCAGCATTTCCGCGCAGATCCGGCCGAGTTCCTCCGGATCCTGCGTGAACGGGTTGCGGTACAGCCACGGCGTCTCGACGTGAAAGCAGCCGGGCAAGTTCGGCTCGTAGTTGCGGCGAAACACCGTATTGCCGTTCACCGACGCGCCGCCGAAGTGCGTGCCGTGATAGCCCTGCTTCAGCGAGATGAACTTCGTGCGATCGGCCTGGCCGCGCACCTTCCAGTACTGGCGTGCGATCTTCAACGCGGTCTCGATCGAGTCGGAGCCGCCCGAGCTGTACAGCACGCGGCGCATCCCTTCCGGTTCGAGCATGTCGATCAGCTTCTTCGACAGCTCTTCCGCGCGCGGATGCGAGATGCCGTCGAACAGCTGGAAGTATTCGAGTTCGTCGAGCTGACGCACGATCGCGTCCTTCACTTCCTGGCGGTTGTGCCCGACGTTCACGTTCCACAGGCCCGCGACGCCGTCGACGAGTTGCCGCCCGGTTTCATCGAACACGTAGCAGCCGTCGCCGCGCACGATGCGGATCGGCTTGCGCTGTTTCATTTCGTTCGGGTGCAGCATCGGGTGCCAGAACTTCGCTTCGTTGTAGCTCATTGCAATCTCCACTGTCGGATCGGTTGAACCTCGATCGCTCGGGTTCGAGGTTGTCGGCGTTCGCGCCGCGCGTCAGTGCGCGATGCAGACGGATTTGGTTTCGGTGAAGCCTTCGATCGCGTATTGCCCGAACTCGCGGCCGATGCCCGACTGCTTGTAGCCGCCGAACGGCATCGACGGATCGAGCGGGATGTGACAGTTCACCCACACGGTGCCGGCCTCGATCTGCGGCACGAGGTTCATCACGCGCTTCAGGTCGTTGCTCCAGATGCTCGCGGCGAGGCCGTACGGCGACGCATTCGCGAGCCGCACCGCGTCGGCCGCATCGTCGAACGGCACGACGACGATCACCGGGCCGAACACCTCGTCGCGCACGATCGCGCTGTCCGGATGCGGATCGGCGATCACGGCCGGCTTCACGTAGTAGCCGGGCAGGTCATCGGCCGGCGTGCCGCCAGCGAGGAACGTGAGGCCCGCGCGGCGCGCGCCTTCGATGTGCTGGACGACCTTGTCGCGATGGTGCGCGGAGACGAGCGGGTTGATCTGCGCGGTCGTGTCGAGGCCCGCGCCGAGCTTCATCGACTGCGCGACGCCGGCGAGGCCGTCCGCGAGCTGCGCGAACTTGCTGCGGTGAACGTAGATGCGCGACGCGGCCGCGCACACCTGCCCCTGGTTGAAGAACGCGCCGGCGGCGACGCCGTCGAGCGCCTGCGCGACATCGACGTCGTCGAGCATCACGATCGGATTCTTGCCGCCGAGTTCGAGCGAGAAGCGCGTCATGTTCTGCACGGCCGCCGCGCCGACCAGCTTGCCGGTCGCGGTCGAGCCGGTGAACGAGATCTTCGCGATCGACGGGTGGCTCGACAGCGCGGCGCCGCATGTGCGGCCGCCAGTGACGACGTTGAACGCGCCGGGCGGCATACCGGCCTCGCGGGCGAGTTCGGCGAGGCGCAGCGCGGTGAGCGGCGTTTCCGGCGACGGCTTCAGCACGATCGTGCAGCCGGCCGCGAGCGCCGGAATCAGCTTCCACACCGCGATCATCAGCGGGAAATTCCACGGCACGATCGCGGCGACCACGCCGACGGGCTCCTTGCGCGTATAGGCCGTATAGCGCGCGCCGGGCGGGAACGGGATCGACACGTCGAGCGTCTGGCCGGTGATCTTGGTCGCCCAGCCGGCCATGTAGCGCACGTATTCGACGCTCGCGCCGACCTCGATCGCGCGCGACACGTGGATCGACTTGCCCTGGTTCAGCGTTTCGAGCTGCGCGAGCGTTTCGGTGTCGCGTTCGATCAGGTCGGCGAGTTTCAGCAGGATGCGTTCGCGGTCGGCCGGGCGCAGTCCGCTCCATACGCGGGTGTCGAACGCGTGTTTCGCGCTCGCGACCGCGCGATCGACGTCATGCGCGTCGGCATCCGCGACCGTCGCGAGTCGCTCGCCGGTGGCCGGGTCGTACACGTCGAGCCGCGCGGCCGAGTGCGCGGGCTGCATTTCACCGTCGATGAAGAGGCCGAAATCGCGCGCAACGAAGGTGCGCACGGTGTCGCTGACGGCGACGAAGTTCGTGGTGCTCATGGGCGTCTCGATGATTGTCATGGCTGGGCCGCGTGCGCGTGGGCATGCGGGCGTCGAACCACTGTATCGGCGGGGAATCGCGCCCGGTGAGCGCAAATTGGCAGCGCGTGGGGGATCGAAACGCGAGGGACTCGGGAACGTGGACGGGCGGCGTGCGAACGCCACGCGATCGTCGGATGAATGGCGTGGCGTGAAGGTGAACGCGGAGGCGGAGGCGGAGGCGGAGGCGGAGGCGGAGGCGGAGGCGGAGGCGGAAAAATTACAGGAACAACACGCCGACCAGCTCCGTGCGGTTAGACACGCCGAGCTTCCGGTACATGCGCATCAGGTGGGTCTTGATGGTCGGCTGCCCGAGCGCGAGATCGCGTGCGATCTCCTTGTTCGAGCGGCCGTCGCGCACGAGGCGTGCGATCTGTTCCTCGCGGTAGGTCAGCCGCTCCTCGCAGCCGATCCGGTGAATCCCGCGCCGCGCACGCAGCAGCGGGGCCAGCGCCGCTTCGGCAACGGGCTGCAGCCGCGCAAGCGCGTCGACCTCGCCCGGCGCGAACCGGCCCGCCGTGCTGTTGCCGTTCGCATCGCCTTTTCCGAAGCGCAGCAGCGAAAACGCGCCGACCGTGCGGCCCGCGTCGTCGCGCAGCCAGATCTCGACGACATCGGCGACATCGTGCCGCTGCAGGAAACGGGTCCAGTACGCGGACGCGGCGCGTCTTTCGTCAGGCAATTGGGAAGCGAGCGTCACGACCGCGCGAATGCCCGCCGCGCAGCGAGACGGATGCAGCGGATCGAGCATCCGGTAGCGCGCGAGGTAGGTGCGATGCATCGACTCCGGCATCCCGAACAGCTCGAAATCGGCCGGCTCGCCGCTCAGGTCGAGCCGGTAGAACACGATCGCGGACGGGCTCGCGAATGCATCGAACGCAGCGACGCACGCATGCAGCGCGCGCTGCCAGTCGGCGGCTTCGTGGTCGGCGGGAACGGATGAGGTCGGCATGATGGGAGCGGCCGGCGGCCGAACGCGTCGAAGTTCGGGCCAGCCTACCGGCGCCGAAATGGGCCGGTAAGCCCAAATCGGCAATTCGTCAGCGGGCGGCGGGTGGCGCGCCCGCTCCGTCAGTGCGCGTTCGCGGCGAACGTGTCGCAGGCGCTCACTTCACCGGCTTCCATCCCGCGCCGCAGCCAGTACACGCGCTGTTCGCTCGTGCCGTGCGTGAAGCTTTCCGGCGCGACGTAGCCCTGGCCTTGCTGCTGCAGCCGATCGTCGCCGATCGCGGCCGCCGCCTTCAGTCCCTGCTCGAAATCGCCGGGTTCCATCAGCCGCTGGTTCGCGCGCTCCGCGTTGTTCGCCCATACGCCGGCGAAGCAGTCGGCCTGCAATTCCATCCGCACCGACAGCGCGTTTGAGCGGGCCTGGCTCGAACGGCGGCGCGCGGCATCGACCTTGTCGGAAATGCCGAGCAGGTTCTGCACGTGATGGCCAACTTCGTGCGCAATGACATAGGCCTGCGCGAAATCGCCGCCCGCGCCGAACCGCTTGCGCAATTCGTCATAGAAACCGAGATCGATATACACCTTGTGGTCGCCCGGACAGTAGAACGGCCCCATCGCGGTCTGGCCGGTGCCGCACGCGGTCGGCGTCGAGTTCGTGAACATCACGAGCTTCGGCGCCTCGTACTGCGCATGCAACTGGGTGTTGAAGACGCCCGTCCACGTGCGCTCGATATTGCCGAGCACCTTGCGCGTGAACACCGCGCCGGGATCGTTCGCCGGCGCGCCCTGGTGCTGCGTGGGCGCGGGCTGCGCCTGCTGCTGCCGGCCCTGCAGCGCCGATGCGCCTTCAAGCACGACGCGGGGGTCGATCCCGAAGAAATACGATGCGGCCAGCGCCACCACGATCGTGCCGATGCCGATCGTCGCGCGCCCGCCGCCGAACCCGCCGCCGCCGCGTCGATCCTCGACGTTCACGCTTTCTCTTTCGTCGTCCAGCCTCATTGCCGGCCCCTCCCTGCTCTTGTCGATGGTCCGGCCGCGCGATGCGCAACCGGGCGATCCGCCGCCGCGACAGGCGCGATCGGCGAACGCGATGGATCCGTATCCGGCGCACGCTCACGCCGATATCGCCGCCTGCCGTTCCGCTTGCACGACGGAATCGGCCGGCGCGCCGCGCCGGTGCGCGGGCTCGCCCGCGCGACGCCCGTGCCATTTTGCCGGGCTTTCGCGACTTGTCGCAAAAATACGGAGGATAGAGCGATTCGGCGCCGATGATCGTCAGCCTTTGCAAAATGGCCGAGATCCGGCCGGCCCGGTGCCGCGTGCAACCCTCGGCCGTCCGGCCGGTACAGGTTCATCCTTTCGGCGGATACCGGCGTGTGTCGACGCCGCCTAAAGTGACCGGAAACGACACCCTTCCGGAGAATGACATGACGCACCCGCCACCCCGAACGATCGCGATCACCGGCGCAGGCACCGGCATCGGCGCCGCGTGCGCTCGCCGCTTCGCCGCCCGCGGCGAGCACGTCGTCTTGATCGGGCGACGCCGGGCGCCGC
>NZ_VWWG01000246.1:0-7079 GCF_011753085.1 Burkholderia sp. Tr-862 | reverse complement strand
CGCGCGGCGCGCGCCACACGAGCGCGTAGTCGGCGGCGGCCGTGTCGCCCGGCTGCCACGCGCGCAGCTCGGCGTCGGGCAGCGCCTGCGCGATCGCGTCGCGCCATGCGTCGGCTTCCTGGTGCGGCGAGTAGAACAGGATCTTCATGCGCTTACTTCGCGAACAGCTGGCCGATGTCGGCGAACGCCTTGAATTCGAGCGCGTTGCCGCACGGATCGAGGAAGAACATGGTCGCCTGCTCGCCGACCTCGCCCTTGAAGCGGATGTGCGGCTCGATCACGAAGCGCGTGTGCGCGGCCTTGAGTTTGTCGGCGAGCGCATGCCATTCGTCCATCGACAGCACGACGCCGAAATGGCGCACGGGCACGTTGTCGCCGTCGACCGGATTCACCGCGCTCGCGCCGGTTTCGTCCGGCGCGAGGTGCGCGACGAGCTGGTGGCCGAAAAAGTCGAAGTCGACCCAGTGATCCGAGCTGCGGCCCTCGGGGCAGCCGAGCAGGCCGCCGTAGAACGCGCGCGCGTCGGCGAGGCTCGATACGGGAAAGGCAAGATGGAACGGGCGCAGCGCGCCGGCGGGCGTAGCGGACATCGGGCGTCTCCTGTCGATCGGAACCGGCGCGGCGGCGCGCGGTCGATCCGGTGCATGGCAAGCGGGAAGCCCACATTCTACGGTTTCGCGGCGTGTTGCGCCGCCGGGGGGCCGCCGGTGTGTGCCGCGCGGCTCGCGCAGGCGGCCGTTCCCGGTGCCCGTCGCCGGCGGCCGTCCCCGGTGCCCGTCCCGCGCAGAAGCAAAGCACAAAATATTGGTTCGGCCGCCGCGCGCGGCGCGCCACAATCGAACCTCGTCTCCAAGCAAAGCAAGCGAGGGCAATCATGCGCGCATGCAGCAAATCGGCGTGGCCGCCGCGGCTCGTGACCGTTCCGGGCCTGCACGGCAGCGAAGGCGCCCACTGGCAGACCTGGCTGGAGCGGCAGTTCCCGCGTTCGCTGCGGGTCGAGCAGGCCGACTGGGACGCCCCCGATCTCGCGCGCTGGGCGCAGTCCGTGCACGCGCTGCTCGAGCGCGAGCGCGGCCCGTTCGTGCTCGCCGCGCACAGCTTCGGCTGCCTCGCGGCCGCACATGCGCTCGCGCAATGGCCGCAGGCGGCCGACGTCGCGGGCGTGCTGCTCGTCGCACCGGCCAGTCCGAGGAAATTCACGTTCGCAGGAGCGTTCGACGCGCGCCGGCTCGCGGTGCCGTCGATCGTGATCGGCAGCGAGACCGATCCGTGGATGCCGCTCGCCGATGCGCGCACGCTCGCGCAGCGGCTCGGCAGCGCATTCGTGAACCTCGGCGACGCGGGGCACATCAACACCGCGGCCGGCTTCGGGCCGTGGCCGCGCGCGAAATATTTCGTCGACACGCTGGTGCATTGCGCGGCGCCGCTGCGCTTTCGCGATGCGGACGACGGCTTCGACGCCGCGCTCGTCGACCGCGCGCTCGCGCACGCGATCTGACACTTACCGGCACGCGCTGCGCAGCGGGGCCGCGCAGCGTCGTGGCGCCGCTACGACGCGGAGACGGGCGCCACCGCGGCCGGATCCGAGTAGCTCGACCGGCCGTTCTCGACGTGACCCGCGAAGCGGCGCGAGAACGTGCCGTTCGCGCCGTCGCTCACCGTAACGTCATACCAGTGGTGGCTCGATGCGAGCGCCCACTGCTCGACGCGTTCGTCGCCGCCGTGCAGCGTCACCTGGCGCGCGGGCGCGCCGTATGCGTTGTCGGCCAGCGTCAGCGTGACGTGACCCGCGCCATGGTTGCGCAGCTTCAGGTACAGGTTGCCGTTCGCGATGTCGTAGCCGGCCTTCACCTCCGGCTGCGCCTGGTTGCGGCGGCGCGCGGTCGCGGCCGACACGTTGCCCGCGAACATCCGGACGAAGCCGTTCGGCCCGTACACCGAGAACGCATACACGCCGTTCGTCTCCGTCAGGTCGAAGTCCGCGTGCAGCACGCGGCGCGCGCCGACCGTGTAGCGCCACGGGCCGTCGGTGCGGTTCGTCGCGTACACCTGGAAGTGCGCGCCCTGGTTGCCGCGGTTCGCGAACTCGATGCGCAGCGTGTTGCCGCCGTAAATGCTCGCGTTCACATGCAGTTCGTAAGGCAGCGCGCGTGCGGGCCGCACGCCGGGTTCCTGCGGGACGATCGGCGACGGCGTCGCGGGCACGGTGGGCGCGGGTTGCGACGTACATTGCTGGTCGGCGATCGAGCGGTACTGGCTCGTATCGGGCAGCGACGGAAACGATGCATCCGACGAGCGGAAGTCGAACGCGGCGGTGAGGTCGCCGCAGACGGTACGGCGCCACGGCGTGATGTTCGGCTCGTCGATGCCGAAGCGCTCGCCGATGAAGCGGATCACCGACGTGTGGTCGAACACCTGGGAGCACACGAAGCCGCCTTTCGACCACGGCGACACGACCGTCATCGGCACGCGCGGCCCGAGGCCGTACGGCAGCCCGTCGGCGGTGTAGCTGCCGCCGCGGCCGGGGTTCACGACGGTATGCAGCTCGCCGTCGGTCGTCACGGTCGATGCGCCCTGCGCGGCGGATGTCGGCGGCTGCGGCGGCACGACGTGGTCGAAGAAGCCGTCGTTCTCGTCATACATGATGAACAGCACGGTCTTCGCCCACACGTCCGGATTCGACGTCAGCGCGTCGAGGATCTGCGACGTGTAGTTCGCGCCGTACGCGGGCGTGTATTTCGGATGCTCGGAGAACGCGGCGGGCGGCAGCAGCCACGACACCTGCGGCAGCCGGTCGTTGATCACGTCGTCCTTCAGGTTGTCGAGCGTGCGCACCGTCTGCGCGCGCTGGTACAGCGACGAGCCCGGCTTCGCGTTGATGAAGTTCGTGAAGTTCTGCAGGATGTTCGTGCCGTAGTTGCCGTTGTACGGGTCGGCCCAGGTGAGCCCCTGCTGGTAGATCTGCCACGACACGCCGTGCGCCTCCAGCCGTTCGGGGAAGGTCGTCCACGACAGCAACTGGTACGCGGGCGGCAGGTCGCCGTCGACGTAGTCGGCGTTGTCGAGTAGCGGGCCGCCGAACTTGCCGGTCGGATCGACCGTCCCCGTCATCAGGTACGAGCGGTTCGGGTGCGTCGGCCCTGGCAGCGAGCAGAAGTAGTTGTCGCACACGGTGAACGCATCGGCGAGCGCATAGTGGAACGGGATGTCCTCGCGCACGTGATAGCCCATCGTCATGTCGGTCTTGTTCGCGGGCCACTGGTCGTAGCGGCCGCCGTCGATCGCCGCGTGGGTCTTCGCCCACGAGTGGTCGAGCGCGCCGAGGCACTGCGCGCTGGTCGTCTTCGTGTCGAGCCGGAACGGCAGCACCGGTTTCGTCGGGTCTTCCTTCGACGGCTGGTACCACACCGGCTTGCCGTTCGGCAGCGGGATCGGGAAGCGGTCGTTGTAGCCGCGCACGCCGCGCAGGTGTCCGAAGTAATGGTCGAACGAGCGGTTCTCCTGCATGAACACGACGATGTGCTGCACATCGCGGATCGTGCCCGTGCCGCGTGCGGCCGGAATCGCGAGCGCGCGGCGGATCGATTCAGGGAACGCGTTGAGCGCGACGGCGGCGCCCGCTGACTGTGCGACGGTATGCAGGAAACGGCGGCGGCTGGATGACGTCATGTTATTTCACCTCGGTTCTGCGATCGGGGACGGGACAGGAACGGCGGGATCAGTGCGGCGACGACGCGGCGACGCCGGACGCGCCCGCGTTCGTCGCGGGCTTGGCGTCGTCGTCATCGTCGGGCGGGTAGTGGACGACGGGCGGCGCGAGCGGTGCGGCTTCCGACGCGGCGGCGCTCGCGCCTGCACCGCTGTTGAATGCGCTCGCGGAGCCGGACGATGCCCCGGCCGGTGGCGAGCCGTCGGCCGTGTGTGCGTCGTGCGGCGCGTCGTCGCTGCAGGCGGCGACGAAGGTGGCGGCACACAGAACGACGACGAGGGCAACGCGACGCATGACTTCTCTCCTGGCAGGCGGATCGGGAAACGATTTCCAGTATGCCGATGCGATGCGACGATTCGGTGAATCGTTTGCAACCGGGGCGTGATCGCGAAAGGCTTTCGTGAAGCTGACCGGATGCTTTCGCGAAGCATCGCAGGCTCGCATGGCGGAATTTGCCAGCGGACGCGGATGCCGCGCGTATTTACACGCGTGGGCAATGCGACGGCGGAGGCATCGCGAGGCCTGCGCCGTGCGCGGCATTCCGAAGGCGAGCGGATCACGACCGTCGAGGGCCTCGCGCGCGGTGGCGTATTGAGCCGCGTGCAGCGTGCGTTTGTCGAACACGATGCGTTCCAGTGCGGCTACTGCACGTCCGGCCAACTCTGCTCCGCGACCGCGCTGCTCGACGAATTCTCGCCCGGTGCCGCGAGCGCCGTCACCGACGATGTGCGGCGCTCACGCTCGACAAGGTGGCGATGCCGGCGCGGGCCTGAGCGCGTCAGCGCCGCGGCGTCCTGCGCCGCACTTCGCTGCGCAGCCAGTCGAGCCACGTGCGGATCGCCGCTTCGTGCGGATGACCGGGGCGCCACACCATGTAGTGCGCATACACGTCGGTCACGCGCACCGTCGACACGCGCACGAGCGTGCCGGCCGCGAGTTCGGGTTCGATCAGCGAGCGGCGCGCGAGCGCGACGCCGCGTCCTTTCAGCGCCGCGTCGATCAACGCGTTCGCATCGGTGAAGCGCGGCGCGCGCGCGGATTCGACGAGGTCGAGGCGCGCGGCCTGGAACCACGGTTCCCACGGCTGCGCGGGATGGCGCAGCAGGGTCGCGCGCACGAGATCGGCCGGCGCGCGCGGCGCGATGTCGTCGCGATTGCGGTACGCGGGGCTCGCGACCGGAAAGACCGTCTCGGTCATCAGCTTCTCGGCGACGACGCCCGGCCAGGTGCCGGGCCCGTAGCGCAGCGCGACGTCGATGCGGTCGCGCTTGCGCAGCGGCGCGAGCGCCGCGTCCGGATGCAGCGCGATCGCGATGTGCGGATGCGCGGCCGCGAAGCGCGGCAGGCGCGGCGCGAGCCAGCGCTCGGCGACGCTCGGCAACACGCTCACGTTCAACGTGACGTCGCAGGTGCGCGGGCGGGCGCGCACGGCGAGCGCCGGCTCGAACGCGCGTTCGAGCACGCTCAGGCCCTGGCGCACCTGCAGCACGAGCGCATGCGCGGCATGCGTCGGCGTTGCGCCGTTGCGCTCGCGCGTGAACAGCGGATGGCCGAGCTGCGCTTCGAGCGCGCGGATGTGCTGGCTGACCGCGCCCTGCGTGAGCGCGAGTTCGTCGGCCGCGCGCGTGAAGCTCTGCAGCCGCACGGCGGCTTCGAACGCACGCAGCGTCTGCAGCGGGGGAAGGTGGATGCGTCGCATCACGCATTAGTAACACTAATGCCCGAGCACGACAATTCATCGTTTGTGGCGGCCGGCCGCGCGCTCCTACACTCGGTTCCGTCTTTCAACGAGCCCACCGGGCAACGCCATCAATGAACGCATATCGTCTCTATCTTTCGCCGGGCGCATGTTCGCTCGCCGCCCACATCGCGCTCGAGGAAACCGGCGCGCCGTTCGACGTCGAGATCGTGTCCGTGCGCGAGCGGCAGAATCTCGACGCGCACTATCTCGCGATCAACCCGAAGGCGCGCGTGCCCGTGCTCGCGATTCCGGGCGAGCCGCGCGTGCTGACCGAAACGCCCGCGATCCTCACGTATCTCGCGCGCCGTCATCCGGACGCGCAGTTGCTGCCGCTCGACGATCCGCTGCGCGAGGCGCGCTGCCACGAATGGCTCGCCTGGCTGGTCGGCTGGGTGCACGGCGTCGGCTACGGCACGCTGTGGCGGCCGGGGCGCTTCATCGGCGATCCTGCGCTGCACGGCGCGGTCGGCGCGCACGGCCGCGACCTGATCGACGCCGCGAACGAATCGATCGAAGCCGTGCTCGCCGACGGTCGCACGTGGGCCGAGCCGGGCGGTCATTCGATCGTCGATCCGTTCCTGCTGGTGCTGTATCGCTGGGGTATCGCGATCGGGCTCGACATGACGCGGCATCCCGCGTGGACCGCGCATGCGCAGCGCGAGGCCGGGCGGCCGGCCGCTCAGCGCGCGCTGGCGCGCGAGCAGGTCTGACACGCGGCCGCGGCTGGCCGGCGCAACGTGACGGCACAAGGCGACGGCCAGCTTGGCGCGTACTGGGTGCACAGTCTGATGGCCGGCTACGAGGTGAGCCGCCGGCTGCGCTTCCAGCTGAACGTCGACAACCTGTTCGATCGTGCCTATGTCGAACGCGTGCGGCAGGTGTCGGGGAGCGAATCGCGATCGTCCGCGGTCGAGTTCGGCGACGGCCGCTCGGCGATGCTGTCGGCCGTGTACACGTTCTGAAGCCCCGTGCGGGTTCGGCAAACCGACACCGCGCCTGCCCGCTAGCGCGCAAACAGCGGGTACGTCGCGCCTGCGATCAGCGCGGCGGCGAGCCAGACCACGCTCCACGAACTGACGGCGAGCAGCGGCGGAATCGCGAGCGGCGTGGCGAACAGCCCGAGATAGACGATCGTGTTCGCCATCCCGAGCGCGGTGCCCGCATGGTTCGCGCCCGCGAGCGTCGCGAGTTCGGTGTACGCGACGCCGTGCCATGCCGACACGCAGATGCCGGCGAACACGAGAATCGCGACGATCGCGGCGAGCGGCACGTGCGGGCTACCGGCGGTCGCGGCCGCGAGCAGTGCGAACGATCCGGCCGCGACGCACACCGACCCGCGCAGATACGCGCGGCGGTTGCCGTGCCGGTCGGTATGACGACCGCTCCAGACCCGCATCACCATGGCGCCGACCTGCAGCGCGACCATCGCCGCGCTGATGCCGGCGAGGCCGAGCTTGCCGAAATCGTGCAGGAACACGGTCGCGAACGTGAGCACCGCGAACTGCGGCGCACACAGCGCGCCGATTCCGAGCACGATGCGCCACACGCGGCCGCTCGCGAGCGGGCTGCGCGTGGCCGCGGCCGGCGATTGCCGTGAGACTGGCCGGTGCGCGGCGGGTCCGTGCGCGG
>NZ_VWWG01000245.1:0-7222 GCF_011753085.1 Burkholderia sp. Tr-862 | reverse complement strand
GACGCGTTCCGCGCGCTGTATCGCCACGTGCGCCCGCTTTACGAACCGTCGCGCGCGCGGCTCGCGTAAGCGCCGCCGCGGCCGTCGGCCGTGCGCCCGGCATGCGTTACAGTGGATGCCGTCGGCGCCGCCTGACGGCCGGCCCGCGGGGGCGGCCCCCAGATCCAAACCGAACCGCTATCGTGTCCAAGTCCTCAGAAAAACTCGATCTCGCCACACGCGCCGCGTGGCTCTACTACGTCGCGGGCGACACGCAGAATGAAATCGCCGAGAAGCTGCAGGTGTCGCGCCCGGTCGCGCAGCGCCTCGTCGCGTTCGCGGTCGAGAAGAACCTGATCCGCGTGCGCGTCGATCACCAGCTCGCCGACTGTCTCGATCTCGGCGCGCAACTGTCGAAACGCTACGGGCTCGCGATGTGCGAAGTCGTGCCGGTCGATGCCGACGCGCCCGAAGCGATCGACCGCAAGCTCGCGGTCGCCGGCGCGCAGGTGATGGAGCGCTACCTGAACGAAACGCGGCCGATGGTGATCGCGGTCAGCAGCGGCCGCACGCTGAAGGCGGCGGTCGCGCAGATCGCGCAGATCGAGCGGCCGCAGCACCGGCTCGTGTCGATGGTCGGCGCGATCGCGGCCGACGGCTCGTCGAACCGCTACGACGTCGCGCAGTACATCTCCGAGAAGACGGGCGGCAAGCACTTCCTGCTGCCCGCGCCGCTGTTCGCCGACAGCGACGCCGAGCGCGCGCAATGGTGCAATCATCGTCTGTACCGGATCGTCGATGCGCTGTCGGCTCAGGCCGACGTCGCGTTCGTCGGGATCGGCAACATCGGCCCGCACTGCCCGCTCTACGAGGACGGCTTCATCACCGAACAGGAACGCGACGAGATGACCGCGCTCGGCGCGGTGGCCGAGCTGCTCGGCGTGCCGATCGATGCGCGCGGCAGGCTGGTCGACGTGTCGACGAGCGCGCGCGTGACGAGCGTCGCGCTCGACGCGCCGCCGAAACGTCCGACGATCGCGTTCGCGGGCGGCCCGAAGAAGCGCGACGCGGTGATCGCCGCGCTGCGCGGCGGCTGGCTGTCGGGGCTCGTCACCGACGAGACCTGCGCGCGCGCGGCCCTCGACGCGAAGGCGGCCTGACGCCGCCGAACGCGCATACAGCCGCGCACGGCGTGTGCCCCACTCTGCGCCCCACTCTGCGGCGCACGGCAGGCGCGACGAGCGCGAGCACTGCCTAGCGTTCGAACATCACGCCGCCTTCGCGTGCGCGCTCAGCCGCCGGAACGCCTGACCCTGCTCGTCGAACAGGTGGCAATGCTCGGGCTGCGCATGCACGTGCAGCGCCTCGCCGGTGCGATACGTGTCGAGCGGCGGAATCCGCGCGATCAACCCGTCCGGCGCGACCGCCGACTCCGCATACAGATACGCGGCATCGCCGAGCGATTCGACGGCCATCGTCCGCGCGGCGACACCGGTGCCCGCCGCACCCACCAGCAGATGCTCGGGCCGCACGCCGACGGTCACGGCCGCGCCGGGCTGCAGCCCCGCCGCATCGACCGCCACGCGCTGCGTCTCGCCGCTGTCGAAGCGCACCAGCACGCCGGTCGCATCGGCCGACTCGACCGTGCCCTTCAGGAAGTTCATCTTCGGCGAGCCGATGAAGCCCGCGACGAACTGGTTCGCCGGCGCGTGATACAGCGTGTTCGGCGTGCCGACCTGCTGCACCGCGCCGCCCGACAGCACGACGATCTTGTCGGCGAGCGTCATCGCCTCGACCTGGTCGTGCGTCACGTAGATCATCGTCGTCTTCAGCTCGTCGTGCAGCCGCGCGAATTCCAGCCGCATCTTCACGCGCAGCGCCGCATCGAGGTTCGACAACGGCTCGTCGAACAGGAACACCTTCGGCTTGCGCGTGATCGCGCGGCCGATCGCGACGCGCTGCCGCTGGCCGCCCGACAGTTGCTTCGGCTTGCGCTCGAGCAGGTGATCGATGTGCAGGATCTTCGCGGCCTGCTTCACCGCCTGGTCGATCTCGGGCTTCTTCGCGCCGGCGAGCTTCAGGCCGAACGCCATGTTGTCGTACAGCGTCATGTGCGGATACAGCGCATACGACTGGAACACCATCGCAATGCCGCGCTTCGCGCTCGGCACGTCGTTGACCTTCGCGCCGTCGATCAGCAGCTCGCCGCTCGAGATGTCCTCGAGCCCGGCGATCATCCGCATCAGCGTGGATTTGCCGCAGCCGCTCGGGCCGACGAACACGACGAATTCGCCGTCGGCGATGTCGAGGTTCACGTTGCGCAGCACTTCGGTGTCGTCGTAGCGCTTCGCGATGTTGCGCAGGAGCACGCTTGCCATGGTCTGTCTCCGTTCGTTCGTGATGCGCCGCGTTCGACGCGGCGCGCAATCGTTCGTGGTGAGGGTCTGTTTCAGCCAATGGGCCCTAGCCCGGCAGCACCGCGCCCGTCGCCTGCCAGCGCGCGACGTAGCCGGGCAGCTCGTGCATGTCGTCGAATACGTGACGCGCGCCGATCCCGCGCAGCGCGTCGACCTGCGCGGCCGACGCATGCCCGCCGCCGACGAAGCCGAGCACGGTCATGCCGGCCGCGGCGGCCGCGGTGATGCCCGTCACGCTGTCCTCGACGACGAGGCATTGCGCGGGCACCGCGCCGAGCGCGCGCGCGGCCGCGAGATACACGTCGGGCGCGGGCTTCGGCCGTGCGACGGCGTCCGCGCAGAACAGCCGGTCGCCGAAGAAGCGTGCGAGGCCGGTGCGCGCGAGCGCCGCCTCGACATACGCGCGGTAGCTGTTGCTCGCGCACGCCGTCGGCAGGCTGATCTCCGCGAGTGCCGCCTCGATGCCGTCGACCATCGGCGCGTTGACGGCCGCCGCCTCGACCGCGCGACGAATCGCGTCGACGTCGTCGGCCGACAGCGTGCGGCCGACGGCCTCGCTCGCGCCCGCCAGCACGCGCTCGATGCGCAGCCCCAGCAGCGGCATCACGGCCGGCCGCGCGTCGACGCCCGGCCAGCGCGCATCGAGCTCGCGCACGATCACGTCGGCGGCGACAGCCTCGCTGTCGATCAGCACGCCGTCGCAATCGCAGATCAGCACGTTCAATCCGTGGCCGACCACGCCTTCGCCGGCCGCCGTCATTTGACCGCTCCGAACGTGAGCCCGCGCACGAGCTGCTTCTGCGACAGCCAGCCGACGATCAGGATCGGCGCGACCGCGAGCAGGGAAGCAGCGGACAGCTTCGCCCAGAACAAGCCCTCGGGGCTCGAGTACGACGCGATGAACACGGTGAGCGGTGCAGCGTTCGAGCTCGACAGGTTGATGCTCCAGAACGCCTCGTTCCACGACAGGATCACGAGCAGGAGCGCGGTGGACGCGAGGCCCGGCAGCGCCATCGGCATCAGCAGGTAGACGATCTCCTGCCACGTCGACGCGCCGTCGATGCGCCCCGCTTCGAGGATGTCCTTCGGAATCTCGTTGAAGTACGTGAAGGTCATCCATACCGCGATCGGCAGGTTGATCAACGTGTACACGATCACGAGGCCCGACACGGTATCGAGCAGCCCCGCGTTCTTCCACAGCAGGTAGATCGGCACGAGCACGCCGACCGACGGCATCATCTTGGTCGACAGCATCCACAGCAGCACCTTCTGCGTGCGGCGGTTCGGGAAGAATGCCATCGCGTAGGCCGCCGGCACCGCGAGCAGCAGCGAGATCGCCGTGACGCCCGCCGAGATCAGCACCGAATTCCACGCGAAGCCGAAGTAGTTGCTGCGCGCGAACACCTCGCGGAAGCTGTCGAACGTCGGCACGAAGAACAGCGTCGACGCGTAGGCCTGCTGCTCGGTCTTGAACGCGGTGATCGCCATCCAGAAGATCGGGAAGAACAGCAGCAGCGCGATCAGCCACGCCAGCGCGCCGGGCAGCGCGCGCCGCACGAGGTCGAACGCGGCCGGCGCGCGCCGGCCTTCCAAAGTCAGGTCGCTCATTTTTCGTACTCCCCCTTCAGGTTGCGCGCGAGCATCCGCACCAGGAAGAACGACACGACGTTCGCGACCACGACGGCGATGATCCCGCCCGCGGACGCGAGGCCGACATCGAACTGCTGCAGGCCGAGCGCGTAGATCAGGTACGACAGGTTGGTCGTCGCATTGCCCGGGCCGCCGCCCGTCGTCGTGTAGATCTCCGCGAAGATCGACAGCAGGAAGATCGTCTCCATCATCACGACCACGGCGATCGCGCGCTTCAGGTGCGGCAGCGTGATGTAGAAGAACATCGCGATCGGGCCCGCGCCGTCGATGCGGGCGGCTTCCTTCTGCTCCTGGTCGAGCGACTGGATCGCGGTGAACAGGATCAGGAACGCGAACGGCAGCCACTGCCACGCGACGATCATGATCACGGCGGTGAGCGGGTAATCGGCGAACCAGTCGACCGGCGTCATCCCGAGCGCGCGCATCGCGTTCGCGACGAGCCCGTACACCGGATGCAGGATCATGTTCTTCCAGATCAGCGCGGCGACCGTCGGCATCACGAAGAACGGCGCGATCGCGAGCAGCCGCGCGACGCCCTGCCCGTAGAACTTGCGGTCGAACAGCACGGCCATCAGCACGCCGCCGACCACCGTGATCGCGAGCACCGCGCCGATCAGCACGAGCGTGTGCCAGATCGCGGGCAGGAACGACGGATCGGTCGCGAGGAAGCGGTAGTTGTCGAGCCCGGCAAAGCCCTTCACGTCCGGGTTCAGCAGGTTGTAGCGCGAGAACGAATACCAGATCGTCATCGCGAGCGGAATCGACATCCACAGCAGCAGCACGGCGACGGACGGCGACACGAGCCAGCTGGGGCCGCCGCGCGCGCGACGCGGCGCGCCGGGCGGCGACGACGCATCGCCGACCGACGGCGCGTGGCTCAGGGGAAGACGCAAATGACGCATGATCGGAGTCCCTCCGGTTGAGGCGCGGGCGCGAACGGCCGTCCCGCGTTATTGCTTCGGCCACGTGCACCGTGCGCGGCGGCGCGCACGGTGCGGGCCGCGTTACTTCTTGTA
Source organism: Burkholderia sp. Tr-862 (assembly GCF_011753085.1). NCBI lineage: Bacteria > Pseudomonadati > Pseudomonadota > Betaproteobacteria > Burkholderiales > Burkholderiaceae > Burkholderia > Burkholderia sp. Tr-862. The sequence goes on along the minus strand of NZ_VWWG01000245.1, from coordinate 2,160 downwards.
GCCGGCCTGCCGGACCGCGCGGTCGGCGGCGGCCTGCCCGGCGGCCAGCGCCTGGTCGACTGTCGTCTGGCCGGCGACCGCACCCGCGATCGCCTGGCCGACCACGGTGCCGAACGACTGGAATTCAGGAATCCCGACGTACTGCACGCCCGTGTACGGCACCTTCTTCAGCGACGGATCGTTCGGGTCGGCCGTCTCGATCGCCTTCAGCACGAAATCCGAGAACGGCGCGGCGGCCTTGTACTCGGGACGCTGGTAGGTCGACGTGCGGGTGCCCGGCGGCACCGACGCCCAGCCTTCGTCCTTGCCGGCCATCTCGATGTACTGCCTGGACGTCGCCCACGCGATGAACTTGCGCGCGGCGTCCTGCTGCTTCGACGTCTTCGGCACGGCCAGCGCCCACGCCCACAGCCAGTGCGAGCCCTTCGGCGTGGCGGCCACAGGCGCGGCCGCGAAACCGATCTTGTCGGCGACCTGCGACTGCTGTTTGTTATAGAGCATCCCGGCCGCGACCGTCGCATCGATCCACATCGCGCACTTGCCCGATGCGGTCAGCGTCAGGTTCTCGTTGAAGCCGTTCGAGCTCGCTCCCGGCGGCCCGTCCTTCTTCAGCAGGTTCACGTAGAAGCCGATCGCCTTCTTCCATTCCGGCGACGTCAGCTGCGCGTTCCAGTTCTCGTCGAACCAGCGGCCGCCGAACGTGTTCACGACCGTCGACACGTACGCCATGTTCTCGCCCCACCCGGCCTTGCCGCGCAGGCAGATCCCGTAGGTGCCCTTCGCCTTGTCGGTGAGCTTGTCCGCGAACTCGGCGATCTGGTCGTAGGTCGGCTGGTCGGGCATCTTGAGCCCCTTCGCCGCGAACAGGTCCTTGCGGTAGAACGTCATCGAGCTCTCGACGTAGAACGGCAGCGCATACAGCTGGCCGTTGTACGACAGGCTGTCGCGCGCGGTCTTCACGATGTCGTTCAGGTCGTAGTCGGCGGGCAGCCCCGTCATCGGCGCGAGCCAGCCGCGCTTGCCCCACTGCGGCGTCTCGTAGGTGCCGATCGCCATCACGTCGAACTGGCCGCTGCCGGTCGTGATGTCGGTGGTCGCGCGCTGGCGCAGTACGTTCTCCTCGAGAATCACCCAGTTCAGCTTGATGTCGGGGTTCGCCTTCTCGAACGCCGGCGACAGCTTCTTCAACTCGATCATGTCCGGGTTGTTCAGCGTCGCGATCGTCAGCGTGCCGGCGGACGCCGCGCACGCGGCCGTCGCGAGTGCGGCTCCGGCGAAGCAGCGTGCGGCGGCATCGAGCATCTTTCGTTGCATGGCATGTCTCCTGTGATTGTTCGAACTGTCGTCGGTGTTGCGTATTGTGTTGCGTGCGTATTACTGATTACGTATTGCGTGTGTCGCGTTGCTGCGTTTCCTTCTCGGCCCGTCACGCCGGCCGCTGCATGCCGCACGCGCGCGCATAGTGCGCGATCACCTCGCGGATCCGGTGGCGCACCCACGCGCGCGGTTCCTTCGCGAGGCCGCCCGCGCGGCACGCCGCGTACACGTCAGGCAGCCACTGCGCGACGAGCGTCTCCGGCACAGGCTGCCGCGCGAGGTTGTCGAACAGCTGCTCGACCGCCGCCGCGACGGCCGGCTGCAGCCAGTAGTAGCGGATCCGGTCGCTGTAGCTGAACTGGCGCGCGAGCCGCTGCTCGGTTTCGTCGCCGCGGTAGTACGGCGCCCAGTGCTCGGGCTGCGCGCGCATCGCGGCGTCGACGACGTCGCGCAGGCGCGAGCGCTGCGCGACGTCGCCGATCAGCGCGTCCTCGATGAAGGTGAGCGCGAACAGCGCCTCGCGCAGCGCGAAGGTCAGCGCGGGGCCGACCTTCAACACCGCGAAGTGGTCGCGCACGAGTGCGGCGAGCGCGTCTTCGGTCTGGTAGTCGGTCGAATGCGCTTCGAACACGAGGCGCGGCGTGCGCAGGATGCTCGCGCCGAGCGACGCGGCCTTCGCGCTGTCGTAGTCGAGCACGTGGCGATCGTCGAAGTCGACGCCCGGCTGCGCGACGATCGCGACCACGCGGGTCCACGCATCGTCGAGCCCGGCCGCCGCGAATGCGCCGCGGTGCGCATCGAGCGTCGCGGCGATGCTGTCGCTGCGCGTGACCGCGATCCGCA
>NZ_VWWG01000244.1:0-7185 GCF_011753085.1 Burkholderia sp. Tr-862 | reverse complement strand
CCCGCTCGCGCCGCGGGTCGCGGGGCGACGCGGCGCAGGCGCGTGAAAGGGACGCAAGACGGCCCGCGGGCCGTCTTTTTTCGCCCGTGCGGTGCAGGTCCGCCGGATGACGTCTTAAAATGGCGGTTTTAGGGCGCCGCGGCTCCCGTTTCATTCAGTGAGAGCGAAATGAGCACCAAAGTTTTTGTCGACGGCCAGGAAGGTACGACCGGCCTCAAGATCTTCGAATACCTGTCGGCGCGCAACGACATCGAGATCCTGCGCATCGAAGAAGCGAAGCGCAAGGACGTCGACGAGCGCCGCCGCCTGATCAACGCGTCGGACGTCACGTTCCTGTGCCTGCCGGACGTCGCGTCGCGCGAATCGGCATCGCTGGTCGAGAACCCGGACACGACGCTGATCGACGCAAGCACCGCATTCCGCACGAGCGCCGACTGGGCGTACGGCCTGCCGGAGCTGACCCGCGCGCAGCGCGAGAAGATTCGCACGTCGAAGCGCATCGCCGTGCCGGGCTGCCACGCATCGGCCTTCGTGCTCGCGATGCGTCCGCTCGTCGACGCGGGCATCGTCGCGCCGACCTTCGCCGCGCACAGCTACTCGATCACCGGCTACAGCGGCGGCGGCAAGTCGATGATCGCCGAATACGAAAGCGCGGCGCCGGGCGGCAAGCTCGCGAGCCCGCGTCCGTATGCGCTCGCGCTGGCGCACAAGCACCTGCCGGAAATGGCCGCGCACACGGGCCTCGCGCACGCGCCGATCTTCACGCCGATCGTCGGGCCGTTCCTGAAGGGCCTTGCCGTGACGACCTACTTCACGCCCGAACAGCTCGCGAAACGCGCGACGCCGCAGGACGTGCAGCGCGTGTTCGCCGAGTACTACGCGGACGAACCGTTCGTGCGCGTCGCGCCGTTCAACGCGGACGCGAACCTCGACAGCGGCTTCTTCGACGTGCAGGCAAACAACGACACGAACCGCGTCGACCTGTTCGTGTTCGGCAACGAAGAGCGCTTCGTCACGGTCGCGCGTCTCGACAACCTGGGCAAGGGCGCATCGGGCGCCGCGATCCAGTGCATGAACCTGAACATCGGCGCCGCCGAGGATGCGGGCCTCAACCGCTGATCCCGCTTGCACGCGATGCAAAGCCGGCCGCTGGCCGGCTTTTTATTTACCCGCGGCAAGCAATATATAAAGTCCGGTTCACGCATTTACAAATATTTACAAGCTTTCCATTGCGCGATTACCGGTGAATTAATTTCGCCCTCCCTTTCTCCTGTCAATCCCGAATAGGGATAAACCGGATACCCTCGCTTTAAACACTGCCGTTATACGCGGGAAGGCTCCGAGAGCCGACCGTGCGTGGCAATCGCCCAACTTCAGCGGCACTCTACCGCCCTCCGCGCGTTTTAATTCTTACTGAAAAACCCCATCCTGCAAGGATTCCTAACGCGCGCTTTGTTTCAATCGCCTTTTTTAGACGAGTTCATCAATTGACAGCAAAAATCCGCGCAGCGACATTAGCTCGCACAATTAAACGATTGGAGACAGCGGCATGTCGCACGCCTTATCGAAGGGGGTGGCAACGGCCTTTGCCATCGCACCTTTCCTGATTGCCTGTGGTGGAGGGGACGGCGGCTCGCCCGCGCCGATCAACGCCCCCCAATGTTCCGGATCGAACTGCGGCACGCAAGGGCCGCCGCCGTCGCAGCCCGTCAACGGCTCGCTGTGCCCGGCCGATGCCGACATCGTGAAGAGCACGTACCTCGGCGGCGCCGGTAGCGGCGAGATCGTCAGCGTCAACATCGACGCGGTCGCGATGACCTACACGCTGAAGTGGCTCGAATCGCCGATTCCGCTCGCGACCGGCACGGTCACGCCGAGCCGCGCCGGCACCACGATCACCGGCAAGGTCATCCACCCGCCGACCGGCGCGCTGCCGACCGCGGAGCAGACACGCTGCGCGTTCGTCCTCACGCCGGGTTCGGGCAAGGCACCGAACGGCTCGACCTATTCGACGGCCGCCGACTTCAACCATGCGAACCCGCCGATGCTGCTCGTCGGCATGGGTGTCGCGGGCGGCGGCATCCCCGGCGCGACGGTCCAGTACGACGGGCTGACGATCAGCGTGGTCGGCCTCCCGGTCTTCAAGAACGTCGGCCAGGTGCCGAACCGCCACTTCGACTTCTATCCGTTCCTCGGCTTCGCGAACACGACGACCGACCTCACGAAGCTGCCGGGCACGTACAACGCGCTGCTCTACCACCTCGTGCCGTCGGGCAACTACGCGACGAAGGGCACGAATTCGAGCGAGACGTTCGATGCGAACGGCGCGTGTACGTCGACGAGTTCGGGCGGCTGCCAGACGACTGGCGATCCGTGGACGGTCAACACCGCGAACGGCGGCTATCTCGACAGCGCGAAGGCACCGCAGATCCTGCCGCAGACGCAACTGCCGCTGATCGGCGCGACCGGCAAGTCGGCGACCGCGCACATGGTCATCGGCCAGCTCAACGGCGCGACCGTGCCGGTGGTGGTCCGCACGGGCTCCGTGTATCTGGGCACCGACCTCGCGCTGCATACCGACGCGAAGGTCGACGACGAATCGGGCATCGCGGTGCTCGGCGCGGCGAGTGCGATCCAGTCGGGCGCGATCGACGGCGGCTACGCGGGCGCGGATTCGAACTTCAAGTACACGGCCGCACTGATCCGTGGCAGCAACGCGTCGTTCATCAACCCGACCACGCAAGCTGAAGAAGACGGCTTCACGCTCGACTACGGCCAGACGACGGCCGGCCTGCTGAACGCGACGACGACGCCGCCGAGCGGGGCGAGCTACCCGTCCGCATCGGGCGTGGTGATCGCGACGGGCGGGCTGTACGCGGCACTGATCCAGGGCACGGTGAACGGCGGCGTCACGCAGACGTCGGCGAACTCGAGCACGTCGTCGACACCGTACTTCGGCGTGGGTGCGCAGATCAGCAAGTGACGATCGGGGACGCGGCGGCGGCCGGTTCGCCGCCGCGGGATGCAGGGAAGGCACGAAGCGACGGCGCCCGGCACAGCGCGGGCAGCACGAGCACAAGCAATAGAAGCGGCCGACAGGGAGCTGGCCGCCGGACAAGACAAATCTGGAGGAGCAACATGAAGCGCAACCTCATTCTGGCGGCGGCCTTTGCCGCCCCCCTTCTTTCCGCATGCGGCGGCGGCAGCGACAATCCGCCCCCGCTCGTCGAAGACCGGCTCTGCCCCGCGTCGCTCGACTACAGCACCGTCTACACGGGCGGCGCCGGCAGCGGCGAACTGGCCAAGGTGCAGCTCGACACGACCAAGATGACCTGGCAGGTCACCTATGTCGAATCGCCGGTTCCGCGAACGACCGGCACCGTCACGCCGACCCGCGCGGGCACCGTCGACAGCGGCACGCTCACGCAGGAAACGATGCTGCCGACCAACAAGCTGAACCAGTGCGCGTTCCGCCTGAACGGCGCGAGCCTCGATTCGTCGCGTCCGGCGCGCATCTTCGTCGGCTTCGGCGTCGCGGGCGGCACGATCCCCGGCAAGGAAATCCAGTTCGGCGGCGTGCTCGGCCAGGCTGCCGTGCCGGACACGAAATTTCCGTACTACCCGTTCATCGGCTTCTCGTCGATCGAAACCGATATCACGAAGGTCGCGGGCACATACAGCCACGTCGGCTTCGGCGAAGTGCCGTCGCAGAACTTCGCGCCGGCGTCGATCGACGCGAAGGTGACGATCAACGCGGACGGCACGTGGACCAAGTGCGATTCGACCGGCCAGTTCGCCGGCGGCGCGTGCGCGCAGCAGGGCACGAACTTCGTGCAGTCGGCCGACGGCAGCGGCGCGTTCCAGACGAACAACTACGCGAGCCAGCTGAAGCCGACGCTATCGGCGACGCCGCAGGGCAAGGGCTTCATGATCGTCGGCAAGCTGCGCAACCAGCTGGTGCCGATCCTCGTGCGCACCGGGGTCGCGAACCCGAACCCGACGCCCGACAGCAACGGCGTGCCGGGCCTGACCGCCGACGACGAATCGAGCATCTCGATCCTCGCGCCGCAGACGGCAATCGCGGCCGGCTCGCAGAACGGCGAGTACATCGGCGTCGACAGCCGGTTCGACTACCGGACCACCGCGCTGATCAACAACCAGGCCACGCTGCTGGATCCGTTCCAGCCGTCGCAGGCCTCGCTCGCGACCCCGCTCGACCTGGACTACACGCAGAAGGTGCCGGGCACGGTCACGACGATCCATACGGGTTCGGGCAGCACGTCGCCGACCGGCAAGTTCATCTTCACGGGTGGCGTGTTCGGTTTCCTCGACAACGCGGGTTCGACGCCGTATTTCACGATCGGCGCGTTCGTCCAGTAAGCGGAGGCAAGCCGTGATGAAGAAGACCCTTCTCTGCGCGGCGGCCGGTGCCGCCGCCCTGGCGCCGCTCGCGGCGCACGCGCAGAGCGCCGGCAGCAACGTCGTCACGCTGGGCTGGTTCCACGTGATGCCGCAGCAGAGCAGCACGCCGATGACGACCAACGTCGCGCCGACGCCGATCAACACGCCGCTGCGGCTGCCGCCGTCGTTCACGTCGCAGGGCACCGGGCTGCGCACGAGCGGCGCGGATACCGTCGGCCTGACGGTCAGTCACTTCCTGACCGATCACATCGCGGTCACGTCGGTGGCCGGCGTACCGCCGGTGTTCAAGGTATCGGGCCAGGGGACGATCCGGCCGCCCGGCCCTGCCGGCGCGCTCGGCACGCAGAACATCGGGCTCGGGTCGGTGAACCCGATCGTGAAGAGCGTGCGGCAGTGGAGCCCGGCGGTGATCCTGCAGTACTACTTCGCACAGGCGAACGCGAAGTTCCGACCGTTCCTCGGCCTCGGCGTGTCGTACAACTGGTTCAGCGACCTGCAACTCAACACGAACTTCATCAAGCAGACGCAGGACAACCTCGGCGCGATTCTCGCGGCGGGCGCGGGCAAGCCGGGTACGACATCGGTGGAAGCGAAGGCGTCGTCGTCATGGCAGCCGGTGTTCAACGCAGGCCTGCAGTACAACATCACCGAGCATTTCGGGCTGATCGCGTCGGTGACCTACATCCCGCTGAAGACGACGTCGACGGTGACGATCAAGGCGGCCGACGGCACGGTGCTCTCCGAGTCGAAATCGGACCTGAAGGCCGATCCGATCATCAGCTATGTCGGGATGACCTACAAGTTCTGACGCCGGTGACGGGAAGGGACGAAGGAAGGAATGGATGGCCCGCGGCAAAATCGCGGGCAAAAAAAAGCCCGCCTAAGAGGCGGGCTGAATCCATATCAGAGGAGACATGGAGGAGACAGGTGTAACTATAGCGAATCGATTTCCGCAATGCAACATTTCCGTCGAGAAAATCAGGATTTTCCCTCGAATGCGCCCTCTAGATCGCTAGTTCGACTCCGACCCCTTCCTGTTCTCCCTGTCGAGCACGTCTGCCAGCGCGTCGCGTAGCAGCGCGACCGGCCGCGTCAGGCGGCCCGGCAGCGCGCCGTGCACGACCCACACGTTGATCCGCGTCTCCAGCCCCGCCGTTTCCACCACCCTCAGCGCATCGCGATGCGCGCTGCGCGCCAGCGCGTTCGGCGGCGCGATGCCGATGCCGGCGCCGCGCGCGACGAGCGACAGCTGCAACTCCGAGCCGAACGCCTCGACCGCGACGTCGAACGGCAGCCCGGCCGCCCCGAGCGCACGGCTCAGCGCCGAACGCATCCCGCAGCCGTCCTGGCTCAGCACCCACGGGAAACGCGACAGCACGTCGAGCGACAACGGGCCGTCCGGCAGCGGGAAATCGCGCGCGGCGACGAGCACCGTCGGCTGCGTGCCGAGCAGCGTGGCCGTCAGCGCATCGGGCAGCGCAGCGCCGGCCGGCGCCATCACCGTCGCGACATCGAGCGTGCCACGCTCGATGCCCTGCACGAGTGCGGGCGACCAGCCGGCCGTCACGCGCAGCGTCAGCCGCGGAAACGCGTCGCGCAGCCGGTCGATCGGCTGCTCGAGCGCCAGCTCGGACAGGAACGGCGGCACGCCGATGCGCAGTTCGCCTGACGGCTCGCTGTCCGGCGCGCCGGCCGCCATCAATTCGTCGACCGCGCCCAGCACGTTGCGCGCGAGCGCATAGACGTCGCGCCCGGCGGCGGTCGGCTTCAGCGGCTTGCTCTGGCGCTCGAGCAGCGGCATGCCCAGCAGCGTCTCGAGGTTCTGCACGCGCCGCGTGAGGCCCGGCTGCGTCAGATGAAGCTTCGCGGCGGCGGCGACCATCGACCCGCTGTCGACGACCGCGACGAACGCCTGGAGATCACGCGTATTCAAAACAAACTCGCATAATCATGTTAGACATATTTCAATTGTGGCATAAACATCGGCCACCTACGATGGGGATTCCTTCGATCAACGTCCCCCCAGGCTTCCGATGAACTGTCCTGCCGACTCCCGCCCTGCCGCCGGTCGCCCCGTGCTCGGCGCACCGCCCACGCTGAGCGCGGGCATGACGCTCTTCTTCGCCGCGACGGTCGGCGTGATCGTGATGGACCTGTTCGCCGCGCAGCCGCTGACCGGCCCGATCAGCGCCGACCTGCGGCTGCCGCCCGGCCTCACGGGCCTCGTCGCGATGCTGCCGCAGCTCGGCTACGCGGCCGGCCTCGTGCTGCTGGTGCCGCTCGTCGACCTGCTCGAGAACCGCCGCCTGATCGTCGTGACGCTCGTCGCATGCGCGGCCGCGCTCGCGCTGCCGGCATTCACGCGGTCCGGCACCGTGTTCCTGCTCGCGACGCTGGCCGCCGGCGCCGCGTCGAGCGTGATCCAGATGCTGGTGCCGATGGCCGCGTCGATGGCGCCCGAAGCGCAGCGCGGGCGCGCGGTCGGCAACGTGATGAGCGGGCTGATGCTCGGCATCGTGCTGTCGCGGCCGCTCGCGAGCCTGATCGCGGGCACGGCCGGCTGGCGCGCGTTCTACGCGCTGGCCGCGCTCGCGAACGCGGCGATCGCGGCGGTGCTCGCGCTGCGCTTGCCACCGCGCGTGCCGTCGGTGACGGCCAGCTATCGCGCGCTGCTCGCATCGATGGGTCGCCTGCTGGCCGACGAACCGGTGCTGCGCCGGCATGCGCTGTCGGCCGCGCGCGCGATGGCCGCGTTCAGCGCGA
>NZ_VWWG01000243.1:0-7472 GCF_011753085.1 Burkholderia sp. Tr-862 | reverse complement strand
CCGCGCCGGTCACGATCGCCGCGCCCTGGCCGGCGACCAGCGCACCGAGCGCCGCGACGCCGATTGCGGCCCCTACCTGGCGTGCGGTATTGAGGATCGCGGACGCCGTGGCCGAGCGGCTGGTCTCGACGCTGCCGAGCAGCGTCGACGTCAGTGCCGGAATCGCGATGCCGCCGCCGACCGCCATCGCCGCGAGCCCGGGCGCGAGCAGCGGGTACGGCGTATGGGCGGCAAGCGTCTGCCACAGCCACAGATAGCCCACGAGCGATACGGCGAAGCCGATGACGACGGTCACGCGGAATCCGTACCGGACGGCCAGCCGCGCGCTCGCGATGTTGGCGAGCATGATGATCGTGAGCGGCGCGAGCGCCAGCCCCGATTCGGTCGCGGTGAAGCCGCGTGCGTTCTGGAAATACAGGCTCAACGAGAAGATCAGCCCGTAGAACGCAGCGTTCGTGATCGCACCGATCGCGAGCACGCCCGGCACGCGCGCGATCCGGAAGAACGCCAGTTGCAGCATCGGCGCGGCGACGCGTCGCTCGATCGCGACGAACAGCGCACCGAGCACGACCGACGCGGCCAGCGCGCCGACCGCGTAAGGGTCGCCGATGCCCTGGGCGCCGGCCCGGATGATCCCGCCCGTCAGCAGCCCGAGCACCAGCACCGCGACGATCTGACCGGCCGGATCGAACAGCCGCGTGCGCGCGGCGGCCGAATCCTGCACGTGGCGCAGCGTGAGCCATAACCCGATCGCGCAGATCGGCAGGTTGATGAAGAAGATCGCGCGCCAGCCCAGCGAGTCGATCAGCAGGCCGCCGAGCGTCGGCCCGGCCGCGCTGATCGCTCCGCCTGTCGCGCTCCACCACGCGACGGCTTTCACGCGCGCGGCGGCGTCGTTCGCGCACGCATGCGTGATGAGCGCGAGCGACGTCGGCAGAATCATCGCGGCGCCGGCGCCCTGTGCGACCCGCGCTGCGATCAGCGCGGCGAGCGACGGCGCGAGCGCGCAACCGAGCGACGCGAGCAGGAACAGCGCGAGGCCGTATGCGAACAGTTTCCGGCTGCCGAAGCGATCGGCCAGCGTGCCGGACGTCAGCAGCAGCGCGGCGAACGACAGCGTATAGGCATCGACGATCCATTGCAGGCCGTGAACGCTCGATCCGAATGAATGACCGAGGCTCGGAATCGCGACGTTGACGACGGTCACGTCGAGCTGGACGATCGCGAAGCCGAGGCTCGCGGCCGCAACTGTCGGGAAGATCGCGCGCAGTGACGTGCGGTGCTGCGGCGCGGCGGCGACCCGTGCGCTGTCGAGTGCGGGAACACGCTCGCTCATCGCAGCTCCCGGGCCGCGTGGCGGATGGCGCCGTGCGTCGGCAGCGATGTCTCGTGGCCGTGGGCACGGCATGACAGGCGGTATCGGTTCATCTGCGGGTTCCCGTGTGGCGGATGAAGGGCGCCGACCGTCGATCGACGGCCGGCCGCGTCGTGGAGTCCGACAGAAACTAGCATCGACCCGCTAGCGAATACAAATAATAACCAGCGATTTTTTAACAACTATTCGTGTTAATGGCGGAATCCGCCGGCGCGGCCGCGCGCCGATTGCATTGCTGAACTTATATCGATAATTTTTGTTTGCAATCGAATTTATATCATTTCTAAATGGAATGCCGGTCCCCTAGTCTTGTCGAGCGCTTCGCACCGAGGACGGCAACGCGCGGCGGTGGTGGCACACCGCTCTTCGATCCAGGAAATTAATACGAGAGACCTATGACCTATCTCGCAGATGAACGTATCGTTTTGACGGCAGCGGAGTCCGGCCACATCCGGAAGACGCTCGGCGCGCTGAATTACGACCCAGCCGGCGGCGCCGGCTACATCAGCGCTGTCCGCAAGCTCGCCTACAACGCGTTTCCCGACCGGATCGTCGACGCGTTCGATCGCGCGAAGGCGCCGACCGCCGACGCGCACGGCTCCATCGAGATCGACAACCTGCCGATTGACGGCGACGTGAACGGCAGCCCGCGCTTCGAGGAAACCGGCCGCTCGTTCAAGGCCGGCGTGCTGAGCGAAAACGTGCTCGTTGCATTGAGCACGCTGGCCGGAGAACCGTATTCGATTGCGCACGAAGGGCGCGAGCTGGTGAACAACCTGACGCCGCACAAGACGACCGCGCGCGAATATACGGGCCTCGGTTCCGAGGTCGAACTCGATTTCCATATCGAGAACGCCGCGCAGGCCCACATGCCCGAGGGCGACACGTCGCCATTCGCGTTGCTGCTGCTCGGCATCCGCAGCGAAGCCGGCGGCGGCCCGTACACACGGCTCGCCGACGCGCGCCGCGCACTGCAGCTGCTGTCGCCGGACGATATCGCGCAACTGTACGGCGAGCATTACATCATCCGGGTGCCATACCGCTGGCGCGGCGCGACCCCGACGCCGCGCGACAACACCGACCTGAGCGCCGTGCTGTCCGGGCCGCTCGACGCGCCGCGCGTGACGGTCGCGTTCTATCCGGACATGGTGCTGCCGGTCAATACGCGCGCTCAGGAAGCATTGGCCAACCTGTATCGCGCGGTACGCGAGGTGTCGTTCGGCGTCCAGGTGTCGCCGGGCAAGCTGGTGCTGATCAACAACCACTTCACGCTGCATTCGCGCGACAAGTTCGATCCGCAATACGACGAGAACGATCGCGCGTTTCGCTGGGTACAGCGTGTGTTCGTCGCGCGCAGCCTGTGGAACTTCCGCGCATTTACGCCGCTGCAGGCGCGCGTATTCGACCCGAAGGCGTTGTATGCGGGCGACTCGCCGGTGCAGCGCCGGGCGCCGGCTGCGCGGCCGGCGGTCCGTCGTGAAACTGCGACCGATCTCGAGGCAACGCCGGCTTGACACGGCCCGGAACGTGGGGCGGGGCGACGTGGGGTCAAAATCGTTCGACTCCCGTCCGCGGTCGTTGCATTTTTTACCAGAAAGAATGAAAGGATTGCATAAGATATGAGACGAATAGCATTTCCGATTGCGCATCTCGTTCGCGTGCTGGCCGTTGCGCTGATCGGCGCTGGCGTCGCCGCCCAGGCCGCGACATTCGACCTTAGCCCCGAGCAGCCGGGCCGGCAGCGCGGCACTGTGAACCCGGCGGTCGAGCAGGCCGTGCCGGGCGGCTTCAGGTTTGCCGAAGCGAACACGCTGACGATCGGCATCGCGCCGAACTTGCCGCCGCTGAGCACGTATGCGACCGACGCGCGCACGGTAGTCGGGTTCGATCCAGATCTCGCGCAACTCATTGCGGACAGTATCGGGCGCAAGCTGAAGATCGTACCGCTCTCGTGGGCCGACTGGCCGCTCGCGCTGCAGTCGGGCAAGGTCGACGCGGTGATCTCGAATGTGACGGTTACCGAGCAGCGCAAGGAGAAGTTCGACTTCTCGACGTATCGCAAGGATCAGCTCGGCTTCTATGTGAAGTCCGGCAACCGGATCGCGGCGATCCGCGAACCGAAGGACGTCGCCGGGCTGCGCGTCGTGACCGACTCCGGCACGAACCAGGAAAAGATCCTACTCGAATGGAACCGGCAGAACGTCGAACGCGGCCTCGCGCCCGTCGCGATCCAGTATTACGCCGATGCTGCGGAACGCTGGGTCGCATTGCAGTCGGGCCGCGTCGACACGATCTTTAGCGTGAATTCGATGCTCGCGTACCAGGCGTCGCTGCGCGGCGATGCGAAGCTGATCGGCACCGTGAGCGGCGGCTGGCCGCGCACCGCGGATATCGCGATCACGACGCGCAAGGGCAGCGGACTTGCCGATCCGCTGACGCTCGCGATCAATGCATTGATCGCGAATGGCAGTTACCGGAAGGTGCTCAGCCGCTGGAGCCTCGATGCCGAGGCGATCGACAGGTCGCAGACCAATCCGCCGGGATTGCCGAGGACGTGAACGCGTAACGCGCGTGCGCGGTGCCGGGCGGGCCGCACGGATGCGTCTGCCCGGTCAGAAAACGTCGTCGCGACCACGATGCCGAACACGAGGCCGTTGATCGTCGGTACCAGGGCAGGGGGGCTGGGTGCGGCCTTGCCGGTCAATGCACTGCGATGAGCCGCCCGCTCGGAGATTCCGGCCGTCGCCTTGACCGTCGACGCGAAGGACGAGGGCGCCACGGCGTTCTATGGACACTTCGGCTTCCAGTCCCTCACACACGATCCGTTGGCGCTGTTTCTGCCGTTGGCGGCAATGAAGTAGGCGGCGGAGCCACCTCATGCGACGACGGCAACCTGGCAGTAGCCGGTTTTTTGGGGGGCGTCGTCAAGTCCGCCAATTCTTGGTTTGAGGAGGGATTGCCGGAGGAGAGAGGTGAGGGTGGGGATTCGCGTCGCGGCCGCGTCATCGCAGCGACATTTTTCTCGCGTAAATCTATGGCACTTCGCCTGTCGGCGGGGTACCGTTTTCTCAAGGAATAACGACCATGGCGGCAAAACGCCTTCGCATCAACATGATTACCCGTCGCCAGTCGACGTTCGATGGCCGGCATCTCGACACCGAGGCGGCACGCCGTTTCGGCGCGCACGCGCACGACGCGACTCCTGCTCATCTGAAAGGTACGCAGGGCGCCCAGGCTGAATGGCTGCCGCGCGTGAAGGTCAGCGAGCGATAACCCGGTTACGCTCGGTGTTCTGCGTCGCCCTGCGCCGTCTCGCGGTGCGGCCCAGCGGGTCGACCCACCAAAGGAGCCGCGATGCGTCCGTGACGCCATTGGATCGCGGCTGCCGTCGTCATCGCGTGCCTGAACCGGCGAATTCGTCAAGTCACCGGCGGCGCGTGCCCATGATCCCCCACCCCCTGGGCGTCGTCGTATTCCCGCGAAATATCCTTGTTTGTATAGTCCCCGAGCTTCGATGCGGCGACCACGCTCAGCACCGCACACACCAGCACGTACGCCGCGATCGCATACCCCGAGTGGTAGTAGGCAAACAGCGCCGTTGCGATCAGCGGTGCCGGGCCACCGGCAATGACGGAAGCGAGCTGATAACCCATCGACGCGCCGCTATACCGCAACCGCCCTGTGAATGACTCGGCAATCAATGCAGCCTGCGGTCCATACATCATCGAATGCGGAACCAACGACAATACGATGGCCACGAAGATCCACACCGGATTCCGGCTATCGACCATCGCGAAGTAGACGAATCCGAATACGCCGGCGGCAGCCGCACCGATCATGTACATCCTCCGCCGCCCGATCAGATCCGACACGTGCCCGAACAACGGAATGGTGAAGAACTCGACCACGGATGCGACCAGCACCGCCGCCAGCAGTAGTTCGCGTGTGACGCCCAGCGCCGTGATCCCGTAAGTGAACACGAACGCCGTATAGATATAGAACGGCGCCTGCTCGGCCATCCGCGCAAACGCCGACAGCACGATATCCCTCGGCTGCTTGCGCAGCACTTCGAGCATCGGGGTCTTCTCGATCCGACGCTCGGCCAGCAGCTTCGCGAAGATCGGCGTCTCGAGAATATTCAGGCGGATATAGAGCCCGATCGCGACCAGCACGATGCTGAGGAAAAACGGCACGCGCCAGCCCCACGCGAGGAAAGCGCTGCCGGAAAACCAGCTCATGGCCAGCACGGCAAGGTTGGCGAGGAACAATCCCGCAGGCACGCCGAATTGCGGCCACGACGCGACGAAACCGCGATGCGTATTGGTGCGCGCCCACTCCATCGACATCAGGACCGAGCCGCCCCATTCGCCGCCCACGCCGACGCCCTGGATGAAGCGCAGTACCGTGAGGATAACGGCGCCCCAGATGCCGATCGCGGCATAGGTCGGAACGAATGCCACGGCGAACGTGGCGAGCCCCATCAGCAACAGGGTCACGATCAGCGTGGCCTTGCGTCCGATGCGATCGCCGTAATGGCCGAAGATCGCCGCGCCGACCGGCCGTGCGACAAAGCCGACGGCATAGATCAAGAACGCCTGCAGCGTGCCGACGAGTGGATGGGATTGCGGGAAATACAGCTTTGCGAAGACCAGGCCGGTGACCGTGCTGTAGAGGAAGAAGTCATACCATTCGATCGTAGTGCCAATCGTGCTGGCGATGACGGCGCGGTGCAACTGGCGCCGGGCTTCCTCGTCGGAGAGGGGCGTGGCCGCGGATTGCATGGCAGCCATTTTGATATCCCCCGGAAAAAGGGCGATAGAGAAATAAACCATACGCCCCGCGACAGGTTCCGGCAAGCGCGAGCTGCGGATGTCTGCCACAGCCATCCGGGTCATTTAGTCTGGGACCGAGCCAGTTCGCCAGCGGGCCGGATGTGGTTGGGATGGAGAAGAACGGTAGGCACGATCGATCGCTCATGAACACTGTATGTGTTCTCATTGTTCTGGCTGGAAAACGCCAAAGCGCGAAATCGAGAGAATCTTGGCTCGCCGAGTATGCGCGCTCGGGCAGATCTGACGTCAATAGTCAGCTCTAAGCCACGGGCGCGCCAATGAAGGTTGCACGGAGCTGCCGCCATTGCAGCATCACTTGGCAGTCGTGCCGTCTGCCCACGTATAGCCGAGATTCGTAATACCAGTGATCAGGCTCTGGAAGTCCTGGTAGGCCGGTAATCCGAGGTCGGGTTCAAGCCAGTACGGATGGAAGAAGAAGGACGCGAAACCGTCCCGCACTGCCAAACCGTATTGAGCATTGGTGACGAGCTGCTGCCATGGATACGAGATACACGAGAACTGGTCGGTATTGCAGATGTTGTACTGGATACTGCCCAAGTTCTCCGGGATGATCCGCTGCCCGTAGTAATCGGCGTTGATGATGTACGGGAAGAACTGGCCGGCCGAAAAGTCCTGGTTGGCTGCTCCCGTCCCCAGTTGCGGGTTGGTCGCGGTGTAGTAGACGGCCCGCTGGAACGTGGTCGGGAACGTCTGCACCGTGGCCGCCGACGCGTTCGGCGACATCTGGTACTGCGGCGCGGCCCAGCCGACGACCTTGTAGCCGTTGAGCGTGAACTCGCTGAGGCCATCGGTCATTCTGCCTTGCGCCCATTGAACGGAGTCCTCATCGACGGGACGGTTCTGCACCGCATACCAGAACTCATAGTCGCTGCCGCTGACCGCCGTGAGAAGATTCGGCGTCGAGTCGTACTGGTGGGTATAGCCGTGCATCACGATCGAGCCGCCGCGCAGGAGCGCATAGTTCAGCGCACTCTTGAGGCCCGTTGCCTGCGCCAGATGGATTGTCTCGGGGACGCCGCCGTTGTAATAGCCGTTCGGATCCGTATACACGGGAATGGTGGCCATCGTGAACGGAATCGTCTTCGAGTACAGGTAATCCGTCAGCGTTGTCATCGAGCTCGTCGTCGTGTATGCGTCAAGATCCTCGAGACGAACGAGCGCACGGTGATTCACCGGTGCATTGGTCTGCAGGATGTCGTGCAGGATGTCGCAGATCACGAGATAGCGATCCGTCGGGCCGATGT
>NZ_VWWG01000242.1:0-7439 GCF_011753085.1 Burkholderia sp. Tr-862 | reverse complement strand
GGCCGGCGACGGCTCGGCCGCATCGGTCGCGCTGCTCGCGCTGCGCGCGCCGCTCGCCGGCACCGATGCGCCCGCGTTCGGCCTGCTCGTGCTCGGCTCGCCCGATCCGCGCCGCTTCCACGACGGGATGGCGACAGACTTCCTCGCGCAGATCGCGACGCTTGCGAGCGCCGCGCTCACGCGCCTGCTGCCGCACTGATGTCGCGCCCGCGATGACCGACGATCCGATCGCCGCCTACCTGTCGAACCTGAAGCACGTCAGGCAGCTGTCGGAACACACGCTGCGTGCGTACACGCACGAACTCGACGAACTGAAGAAGCTCGCCGCCGGTCGCCCGCTCGACGCGCTGACGGCCGCCGACATGCGCGGCGCGGTCGCGCGCGCGCATGCGGGCGGACTGTCCGCGCGCTCGATCTCGCACCGGCTGTCCGCCTGGCGCGCGTTCTACCGCTGGCTCGCGCAGCGCATCGAGATGCCCGCGAACCCGGTCGCCGCGGTGCGCGCGCCGAAGCGCCCGAAAACTTTGCCGAAAGCGCTGTCGGTCGACGACGCATCGGCGCTGATGGACGCGCCGCTCGCCGGCACGACCGAAGGCATCCGCGATCACGCGATCCTCGAGCTGTTCTATTCGTCGGGGCTGCGCCTCGCCGAACTGGTCGGGCTCGACGTCATGTATACGCAGGCCGACGGCTACCGCTCGGCCGGCTGGCTCGATCTCGCCGAAGCCGAAGTCACCGTGCGCGGCAAGGGCAACAAGGAACGCAAGGTGCCGGTCGGCCGCAAGGCGATCGATGCGCTGAACGCGTGGCTCGCGGTGCGCGGCGAATTCGTGAAGCACGACCCGCATCCGCTGTTCGTGTCGGTGCGCGGCAACCGGATGTCGCCGGGCGTCGTGCGCGAGCGCGTGAAGCGCGCGGCGCTCACCGCGGGCATCCCCGCCAACGTCCATCCGCACGTGCTGCGCCACTCGTTCGCGACGCACGTGCTGCAGTCGAGCGGCGACCTGCGCGCGGTGCAGGAACTGCTCGGCCACGCGAGCGTCTCCGCGACGCAGGTCTATACGTCGCTCGACTTCCAGCATCTCGCGAAGATTTACGACAGCGCGCATCCGCGCGCGAAGAAGCGCGACTGACGCGCGTCCCGTGTTACCCGCCGCGCGCGGCGGCCGGCCGCGGCCGGCTTCGCGCACGGCCCATTTCGATCTCATCATGCAAACCGTCACCCTCAAGCCGTCCAAGGAAAAATCGCTGCTGCGCCGCCATCCGTGGATCTACGCCAATGCGATCGACCGCGTCGACGGCAAGCCTGCGCCCGGCGCGACCGTGATCGTGCGTGCGCACGACGGCCGCTTCCTCGCTCGCGGCGCGTACAGCCCGCAGTCGCAGATCCGCGTGCGCGTGTGGAGCTTCGACGAGAACGAGCCGATCGATCACGCATTCTTCAAGCGCCGCGTGCAGCGCGCGGTCGCGCACCGGACGACGATGGTGTCGGGCACGGGCGCGGTGCGGCTCGTGTTCGGCGAGGCCGACGGGCTGCCGGGGCTGATCGTCGACTACTACGTCGCGGATACCGCCGAAGCCGGCGCGGCGCCGCGCGGCCAGCTCGTCTGCCAGTTCATGGCCGCGGGCGTCGAAGCATGGAAGGAGGCGATCGTCGCGGCGCTCACCGGCGCGACCGGCTGCCCGAACGTGTACGAGCGCTCGGACGTGTCGATCCGCGACAAGGAAGGGCTCGAACAGACGACCGGCGTGCTGGCCGGCGATGCGCCGCCCGCGACGCTGATCTCGAACGAAAACGGCGTGCGCTATCACGTCGACGTGCCGAACGGCCACAAGACGGGCTTCTACGTCGACCAGCGCGACAACCGCGCGCTGGTCGCGCAGTACGCGGCCGAGCGCGACGTGCTGAACTGCTTCTGCTACACGGGCGGCTTCTCGCTCGCGGCGCTCAAGGGCGGCGCGAAACGCGTCGTGTCGATCGACTCGTCGGGCGATGCGCTCGCGCTCGCGCAGCAGAACGTCGTGGCCAACGGCTTCGACGCCGAACGCGCGACCTGGCTCGACGCCGATGCATTCAAGACGCTGCGCCGCCTCGTCGACGAAGGCGAGCGTTTCGACCTGATCGTGCTCGATCCGCCGAAGTTCGCGCCGACCCGCGACAGCGTCGATCGCGCGGCGCGCGCCTACAAGGACATCAACCTGAGCGGCTTCAAGCTGTTGCGCCCGGGCGGCCTGCTGTTCACGTACTCGTGCTCGGGCGCGATCGACATGGACCTGTTCCAGAAGATCGTCGCCGGCGCGGCGGCCGACGCGAAAGTCGACGCGCGCATCCTGAAGCGGCTCGGCGCGGGCGTCGACCACCCGCTGCTCGCCGCGTTCCCGGAAGGCGAATATCTGAAGGGCCTGCTGTTGCAAATCGTCTGATCGCCCCGATCTTGGCGGACATCCCGGCGCGCCAGCGCGATCTGGCGGGCCAGCGCTTTCGCCTGTCGTCCGGACGACGGGCGGGGGCTTGACAGGTATGTTTCAATGGATGGTTGTGCGCCCCCGCTCGCAGCGGGAGGCGCGACGCACATCCTGGTTTTGACCCCGATTCACGAACCACAGGCGACCGACATGGCCACTCCCGTCACCATCCTCACCGGCTTCCTCGGCAGCGGCAAGACGACGCTGCTCAAGCGCATCCTGAACGAACAGCACGGCATGAAGATCGCCGTGATCGAGAACGAGTTCGGCGAAGAGAACATCGACAACGAGATCCTCGTGCAGGATTCGAACGAGCAGATCATCCAGATGAGCAACGGCTGCATCTGCTGCACGATCCGCGGCGACCTCGCCCGCGCGCTCGGCGATCTGGCCGCGAAGAAGCGCGAAGGCAAGCTCGACTTCGACCGCATCGTGATCGAAACCACCGGCCTCGCGAACCCGGGCCCCGTCGCGCAGACCTTCTTCATCGACAGCGAAATCGCCGACGACTTCCTGCTCGACGCGGTCATCACGCTCGTCGACGCGAAGCACGCGAACGCGCAGCTCGACGAACACGAAGTCGTGCAGCGCCAGGTCGGCTTCGCCGACCGCCTGTTCATCACGAAGTCGGACCTCGTCGACGACCAGACCGTCGCCGGCCTCAAGCACCGCCTGATGCACATGAACCCGAAGGCGACGATCAAGATCGTCAACTTCGGCGAAGCCGACATCAAGGAAATCTTCGATCTGCGCGGCTTCAACCTGAATGCGAAGCTCGAGATCGACCCGGATTTCCTGGCCGAGGACGACCACGCGCACGATCACCACGATCATGATCATGACCACGATCACGCCAATTGCGACCACGATCACGGTCAATGCGCGCACGATCACGACCACGGCCATCATCACCATCACCACGCGCACCACGACGACAAGATCAAGTCGTTCGTGTATCGCAACGACCGCCCGTTCGACCCGAACAAGCTGGAAGACTTCCTCGGCGGCATCCTGCAGATCTACGGCGAACGGATGCTGCGCTACAAGGGCGTGCTGTACATGAAGGGCGTCGATCGCAAGGTCGTGTTCCAGGGCGTGCACCAGATGATGGGCAGCGACCTTGCCGCGAAGTGGCTGCCGGTCGAGAAGAAGACCAACAAGATGGTGTTCATCGGCGTCGATCTGCCGCAGGACCTGATCACCGACGGCCTCGACGCCTGCCTCGCCTGAGCGTTCAGGCCCCGGCATGGGGCGCCTTCCACGCGGCCGCCTTCGCGGGCGGCCGCGGTGCTTGCGCGGCAAGGGTTTCACCGTCATCGCTTTTTCGCGATTTGCGCGTTATATTTTCTAGATATTGGCGCAGCCGACGGGGATCGACCCGATACGGCGCCCGCTTGCGATTCAGTTACAATACGTGCCCGCTGGAGTACGGCAATAACAGGCCCGGTTCTTGCTGAACCAATACCGGGCGTCGCAACCGCGCCGGATCGCCCATCCGCCACCCGGCCGCGGCCGATGCGATTTGCCGCGCAGCACCGGTTCGCCGCGCGCAAATCAGCGCCAGGCCTGTCCTGGTATTTGAGAACCGGTTTTCCAGAGGCTTTCGGCCCCGCGGCGGCAGATCGCAAATGATTGCAAGCGCGGTTGCGGGTAATCCCAAAGTGCAGGCAATATCTCCTGATTTGCCGCACATTGAAGAAGCAAGCAGATGACGAAGAAACTCTTGACCGAAGCCGAAATCCTGAAGATGAGCGACAAGGATTACATGAATGAGGATCAGCTCGCCTTCTTCAAAAATCGGCTCGAACAGTTGCAGGCGGACATCCTCAAGAATGCCGGCCAGACGACCGAGAATCTGCGCGAGACGGTGATCGTGCCCGACCCCGCCGATCGCGCGACGATCGAGGAAGAGCACGCGCTCGAGCTGCGTACGCGCGATCGCGAACGCAAGCTCCTCAAGAAGGTTCAGCAGTCGCTCGCCCGCATCGATTCCGGCGATTACGGCTGGTGCGAGGAAACCGGCGAACCGATCGGCATCCCGCGCCTGCTCGCGCGCCCGACGGCCACGCTGTCGCTCGAGGCGCAAGAGCGCCGCGAGCTGCGCCAGAAGCTGTTCGGCGACTAATCGAGCGGCGTTCCGCTCTGACACGCTGCTTCCCGGAAGCGCGCGGCCTGCCGCGCGCTTTTTGTTTTTCCGGCACCGGCTCCCGGCCGGCCGATTTGCCCCTCCGCCTCTTGATATCCCGGCGCCCGCCCTAAAATGAATCGGACGCGCGCCGGGCCGCTCCCCGGCGCACTGCGATTCACGCGGCGGCGCCTCGCGCCGCCCGACTCTTCCCCGTTTTTCTCAAGGAACGCAGATGGAGCAATTTCACGGCACGACCATCGTTTCGGTCCGGCGCGGCGACAAGGTCGCGCTCGGCGGCGACGGCCAGGTAACCCTCGGCAACATCGTCATGAAGGGTGGCGCGCGGAAAGTGCGGCGGATCTACAACAACCAGGTTCTGGTCGGATTCGCGGGCGGCACCGCCGATGCGTTCTCGCTGCTCGATCGCTTCGAGGCGAAGCTCGAGAAGCATCAGGGCAATCTGACCCGCGCGGCGGTCGAGCTCGCGAAGGACTGGCGCACCGACCGGATGCTGCGCCGCCTCGAGGCGATGCTGATCACGGCCGATGCAACCACCACGCTCGTGATCACCGGCAACGGCGACGTGCTCGACCCGGAAGGCGGCATCTGCGCGATCGGTTCGGGCGGCGCATACGCGCAGGCCGCGGCCCGCGCGCTCGCGGAGAACACCGAGCTGTCCCCGCGCGAAATCGTCGAGAAGTCGCTCGAGATCGCCGGCGACATGTGCATCTACACGAACCACAACCGCATCATCGAAACGATCGAGTAAGGACCGCACCATGAGCACCATGACCCCTGCCGAGATCGTCTCGGAACTCGACAAGCACATCATCGGTCAAGCCAAGGCGAAGAAGGCCGTCGCGGTCGCACTGCGCAACCGCTGGCGCCGCCAGCAGGTCGGCGAGCCGCTGCGCCAGGAAATCACGCCGAAGAACATCCTGATGATCGGGCCGACGGGCGTCGGCAAGACCGAAATCGCGCGCCGCCTCGCGAAGCTCGCCGATGCGCCGTTCGTCAAGATCGAAGCAACCAAGTTCACCGAAGTCGGCTACGTCGGCCGTGACGTCGACAGCATCGTGCGCGACCTGATCGAGATCTCGGTCAAGCAGACGCGTGAATCCGAGATGCGCAAGGTGCGCAGCAAGGCGACCGACCAGGCGGAAGACCGCATCCTCGACATCCTGCTGCCGCAACCGCGCGCGGTCGGCTTCGGCGGCAACGCCGATCACGCGAACGACGACAACAACGCGACGCGCCAGACCTTCCGCAAGCGCCTGCGCGAAGGCCAGCTCGACGACAAGGAAGTCGAGCTCGACCTCGAGCAGCCGTCGGCCGGCATGGACATCATGGCGCCGCCGGGGATGGAAGAGATGACCGAGCAGATCCGCTCGATGTTCTCGAACCTCGGCAGCGGCAAGAAGCAGCGCCGCAAGGTAAAGATCAAGGAAGCGCTGAAGCTGCTGACCGACGAGGAAGCGGCGAAGATGCTCAACGACGAGGAAGTGAAGACGAAGGCCGTGCAGAACGTCGAGCAGAACGGCATCGTGTTCCTCGACGAAATCGACAAGATCACGTCGCGCAACAACGAAGGCAGCGGCGGCGAAGTGTCGCGCCAGGGCGTGCAGCGCGACCTGCTGCCGCTCGTCGAGGGCACGACCGTCAACACGAAGTACGGGATGGTGAAGACCGATCACATCCTGTTCATCGCGAGCGGCGCGTTCCACCTCGCGAAGCCGAGCGACCTGATTCCCGAACTGCAGGGGCGCTTTCCGATCCGCGTCGAGCTCGACTCGCTGTCGGTGGAGGATTTCGAGGCGATCCTCGACGCGACCGACGCGAGCCTCGTCAAGCAGTATCAGGCGCTGCTCGCCACGGAAGACGTGCACCTCGAGTTCGCCGCGGACGGCATCCGCCGCCTCGCCGAGATCGCGTATGCGGTCAACGAGAAGACCGAGAACATCGGTGCGCGCCGGCTTTACACGGTGATCGAGAAGCTGCTCGAGGAAGTGTCGTTCTCGGCCGGCAACCACGCCGGCGAGCGCGTGACGATCGACGCGAAATATGTCGAGCGTGCGCTCGGCGAAGTATCGCAGGACGAAGACCTGTCGCGCTACGTGCTGTAACGCGCACGGCGTCGAATGCGAAACGGGCGGCCCGGCGGGCCGCCCGTTTTCGTTGGTGCCGTTGGTGCCGTGGTGCGACAGGCCGACGGCGCAGCGCCGCTTACTGGCGCACCGGCTTCTTCGCGAGCTTGCGCTGCAGCGTGCGGCGGTGCATGTTCAGCGCGCGCGCGGTGGCCGAGATGTTGTTGTTGTTCTCCGCGAGCACGCGCTGGATGTGCTCCCATTCGAGCCGGTCGACCGACAGCACGACCGGATTCTCGAGCGCCTCGTCGGCCTGCACTTCGCTGGCGTTGGTCTGCAGCGCGGCCAGGATCGACTCGATGTTCGCCGGCTTCGCGAGATAGTTGTCGGCGCCTTCCTTCACGGCCTGCACGGCGGTCGCGATGCTCGCATAGCCGGTCAGCACGAGGATCCGCGCGTCGGGCTGCAGGTCGCACAGCGGCGCGATCAGGCTCAGGCCCGAATCCTCGCCGAGATGCAGGTCGACGGTGATGAACTGGAACTTGCCGCCGGCCGCGAGCCGCAGCGCCGCCTCCTTGTCGTGCGCCTGCTGGACCGCATAGCCGCGGCGCTCGAGGCCGCGCGCGAGCGTGCCCGCGAACACCTCGTTGTCGTCGATCACCAGGAAATTGTTCTCGCTCATGTGGTTTCTCCGTCTACGTGTTGGTTGAGGCGGCCGGCGCCGCGATGCGCGCCACCGGCAGGCGCAGCACCGCGCGCGA
>NZ_VWWG01000241.1:0-7283 GCF_011753085.1 Burkholderia sp. Tr-862 | reverse complement strand
CCCGCGCCGCGCGCCGGCGGCCGCGAGCCAGGTCTGCACTGTCTCGAGCGCGGCTGCGTCGATGCCGTAACGGGCCGCCACCGCGTCGACGCGCAGCCATTCGACCAGCTCCGGCGCGCCGACCTGTCGCTCCGGCAACGCGAGCCATTCGAGCAGCACGCGCGCGACCGGATTCGCCTGCGACGGCGGCAGGCCGGTGATCCGGTAAGGCACGCGCGCGCCGCCGGCGCCCGCCGTGCCGAACACCGCATCGATCAGCGGCCCGGCCGCCGCGAGATCGGCGACCGCCACCAGCACATCGGACGGCTGCAGCGTCGCGTCGGCGTCGAACCACGCGAGCAGGCGGTCATGCAGCACCTCAAGCTGACGCGCGAGACTGTGGCACACGTGCACCTCGATCCCCCGCTCGGCCGGCGGGTCGCCGAGTTCGGCTTCCGGCTGCAGGTCGAGGATCGCGTTCTGCACGCGCGCGAGCCAGGTCGGCGCGGGATTGCCCACGAAACGGGACGCGTCGCCTAACGCGGCGCTTTCGGTCAGTTCGTGCAGCATGTGCAGCTGCGCCTGCGTCTGCCGGCCCCACTCCGCGAGCAACGGATGGCCGACTTGCTGGTAGTCGAGCCGGCCGGCCGCATCGAGCGCCTCGGCATGCGCGGCGGTGACGATGTCGAACCAGAATTCGCGGCACGGGTTGAGCGCATAGACGCGCACGTCGATCCAGCGCGACAGCTCGCGCAGCAGCGCGACGTGCAGCGGCGGCATCGTCGGCAGCGCGAAGACGCTGACCGATTCCGGCCAGTCGGCGCGCGCAACGGTTTCGGAATCGAGGTTGCGCGCCTCCACGAGGAAGCGATGCGCGGGCGGCGTGCCGCTGTCGCTCAGCTCGGCGAGCAGCGCGCGCCACAGCGCGGCCTGCCAGTGCTCGTCGTCGCGTGCGGCATCGCTGATCCCGCACGGCGCGGCGTCGCCCGCGAGCACCGACTCGCCGGCCTGCCACGCGGCCAGCCATTCGGGCCGATAGGTCAGGTAATGATCGAGCACGGCCGCGACGCGCTGCGCAAGCTCGTAGCGCATCGCGTCGTCGGACGCGGACAGATACGCGGCCAGCCGCGGCGACGCGAACCAGGGCGCGCCACCCGCGGCCTGCGCGAACAACCGGTAGCAGCGCCATACGAGGCGGTCGGGCGCGAACGGCGAGCGCGCGGGCACCGTCAGCACGCGGCCGATCTGCGCCCACAGCCATTGCGCGAGATACGTGAACTCGACGTTCGCACACACGCCGTGGCGCGCGGCAATGTCGAGCTCGAGACGGCGGCGCAGCGCCGCGCTCGGCACGATGACCTGCTGCGGCGCCCACGGGCCGTTGCGGGCCGGGAACGCGGCGAGGTCGTCGAGCAATGCGTCGGCGAGCGTTTCGTGACGGTTCGAATAGAAGAGATGGAGCATCAAGCGGGTGTCGAAGCGTCGCGCCGGCCGGGCCGGGCGAACAGAAGCACCAAGGATAGCAAAAGGACCGTCACGACGAACCTCGGCCGAAAGGCCAGGTTTTGCGGACCGCGAAATACGATAGACTCGTCGCCAGTCAATACGCCGCCCCGGCGTCTTCGTCTGTCATTCAGCCCATCGATGCGCTATTCGGTCGAAATCAGAAAGTTTCTCTACAGCCAGTACTTTTTCGGCGGCCTGCGGATCGCGGTCGGCGTGTCGCTGCCGGCCGTGCTGTGCCTGATCGTGTTTCACAACCGGGAGCTCGGCTTCACGATCTCGACCGGCGCGCTCGGCGCGTGCGTCGTCGACATGCCGGGCCCGCTGAAGTACAAGCACAACGAAATGCTCGCGTGCAGCGTGATCGGCTTCCTGGCCGCGCTCGCGACCGGCCTCGCCACGCCGAACATCTTCGGGCTGTGGCTGACGATCGTGCCGCTCACGTTCGTGCTGTCGCTGATCGTCGTCTACGGCAATCGCTGGCCGCAGATCAGCTTCGCGACGCTGTTCATGATGGTGATGACGCTCGAGGAGAACTTCACGCCGCTGCAGGCGTTCGTCAACGCGGGCTGGATTCTCGCGGGCGGCCTCTGGTACACGTACTGGGCGACGTTCGTGTCGCAATGGCAGGCGCGCCGGATCGAACAGCAGGCGCTTGCCGAAAGCCTGTTCGCATGCGCCGACTACCTGCTCGCGCGCGCGCAGTTCTACGATCTCGACGCCGATCTCGACGAGTGCTACCGCAACCTCGTCGCGAAGCAGATCACCGCGGTCGAAACGCAGGAAACCGCGCGCGACATCGTGCTGCGCAATCTGCCGAAGCTGCGTCGCGGCAAGCTCGATCCCGGGCGCGCGACGATGTACAACCTGTTCATCAACAGCGTCGACCTGCACGAGCTGTTCGTGGGCGCGCACACCGACTATCCGCTCGTGCGCAACACGTTCGGCGGCTCGGACCTGATCATTTTCTACCGCGACCTGATCCGCAAGGCAGCCGCCGATCTCGAGCAGATCGGCCTCGCGGTGCTCGAAAACCGCGCGCCGCATTCGCGAATCAGCGTAAAGGCCGAACTGCGCGCGATCGAGTACGAGATCGAGCTGATGCGCAAGAAGAACTTCCCGGCCAGCAATGCGGAAGCGTACGCGGCCGTGCTCGCGACGTTCCGGCGCATCTGGAGCGCGACGCGCCTGATCGACCGGATGCGCCGCAACCTGTCGGGCCATGCCGACCCGCAGCAGATGGAACTGAAGATCGACAAGGCGCTTACGCGCTTCCTGCAGCGGCGCCGGATGTCGCCGCTCCTGATCTTCTCGAACCTGAACATGCGCTCGCCGAGCTTTCGCCACGCGCTGCGCGTGACGATCGCGGTGGCGGTCGGCTTCTGGCTCGGCCGGTTGCTGCCGCTCACGAACGCATACTGGATCGTGATGACGACCATCATCATCCTGAAGCCCGGCTACTCGCTCACCAAGCAGCGCAATGCGCAGCGGATCGTCGGCACGCTGATCGGCTGCGCGGCGAGCATCGCGCTGATCTACACGGTAAAGGAGCCGCACCTGCTGATCGCGATCATGTTCGGCTCGATGGTGATGAGCTACAGCCTGCTGCTGTTCAACTACGCGGCGAGCGTCGTGTTCACGTCGTCGTACGTGCTGCTGATGTTCCACCTGCTCGCGCCGGGCAGCATGCGGATCATCGGCGAGCGCGCGATCGACACCGTGGTCGGCTGCATGATCGCGATCGCCGCGAGCCGCCTGTTCCCGTACTGGGAATACCGGCTGATGGGCAAGCTCGTCACCGACATGCTGACGTCGACCCGCAAGTATTTCGAGGCCGTGTGGCGCGCCGGACGCGGCGCATCGCCGCCGCCCGTGCCGACCGCCGACGGCGCGGCGGTCGTGCCGGTCGTCGCCGCGGCGATCGAAGCGCCCACCACAGCCCTCGACGACGACTACCGCTACCGCCTCGCGCGCAAGGACGTGCACATCGCGTTCGCGAACCTCGGCCAGGCGTTCCAGCGGATGATGATCGAGCCGAAGGCGCACCAGCGCTTCGTGCCGGAGCTGAACGACCTGCTCGTGCAGACGCACGTGCTCGGCGCGCAGATCACCGCCGCCGCGCCGCTGATCCGCAGCGCGTGCGCGGCCGACGAGAACCTCGTCCACGACGACGCGCTGCACCGCGGCCTGTCCGCCGTGCTTGAGAACCTCGAGAAGGCGGAAGCGGGCGAACCGCCGCCGGCCGACCAGCTCGACGCGACGAAGCAGATCACGCGCGACCTCGACGCGATGGTCGTGTCCGCGGAAAAATCCGACGCGGTGGGCGCCGAGCTCACGCACGACCTGAAGGTGCTCGCGCACCAGTGCAAGCAGATGCTCGCGTCGTCGCTGCTGATCCGCAAGGACGCGAGCGTCATCCGCCTGCCCGCATGACGGCATGACGTCGTTTCCGCCGCAGGTCGGCCGCGCACGCAAGCGGGCCGACCGGCGGCGCTCCACCGCTTCCCCGCTCCCGCAATACCGTTCCGCAGCATGACCCGCCCGCCCCACGCGGCCCCTGCGCGCGCCGCGCGATTGTCCCACCCGCGATTCAACCGGTTGCGCCAGTCAGGGAATACCCGATTCCGGTCACATGGCCCGGCTTGTTATCATTCGTTCACATTCAAGTTGTATAGACAACTTGAGCCGACCGGGCCAGCCCTGCTCGCCCGGTCCGTCGCATAACGATATCGGAGACTCGATGAAGAACTTGCAGCGCCATCTGAGCGCACGGCACATCCGCTTTCTCGCGCTAGGCTCGGCGATCGGCACCGGCCTGTTCTATGGCTCGGCGTCCGCGATCCAGCTCGCGGGCCCGGCGGTGATCCTGGCCTACATCCTGGGCGGCGCGGCCGTCTACATGGTGATGCGCGCGCTCGGCGAGATGGCCGTGCGCGAACCCGTCGCCGGCTCGTTCGGCCACTACGCGACCGAAAACCTCGGCCCGTTCGCCGGCTTCGTCACCGGCTGGACCTACACGCTCGAAATGGTGATCGTCGCGATCGCCGACATCACCGCGTTCGGCATCTACATGAGCTTCTGGTTTCCGGATGTGCCGCAATGGATCTGGGTGCTCGGCGTCGTCGCGGTCATCTGCGGGCTGAACCTGTGCCACGTGAAGGTATTCGGCGAGCTCGAATTCTGGCTGTCGATCATCAAGGTCGGCGCGATCGTCGCGATGATCGGCGGCGGCGTCGCGATCCTGCTGACCGGCATGCACTTCGGCCATTCGGCCGACGTGCCGACATTCGCGAACCTGTGGAACCATGGCGGTTTCTTCCCGAACGGGATCGGCGGGCTGATCGCATCGCTGTCGGTCGTGATCTTCGCGTACGGCGGCATCGAGGTGATCGGGATGAGCGCCGGCGAGGCGAAGGATCCGGAGCGCGTGATTCCGCGCGCGATCAACGCGGTGCCCGCGCGCATCCTGCTGTTCTACGTGCTGACAATGGTCGTGCTGATGTCGATCAGCCCGTGGACCGGCGTCGGCAGCGACGGCAGCCCGTTCGTGCAGATCTTCTCGGCGCTCGGCGTGAAGTCGGCCGCGACGATCCTCAACCTCGTGGTGATCAGCGCGGCGATCTCGGCGATCAACAGCGACATCTTCGGCGCGGGCCGGATGATGTTCGGGATGGCGCGGCAGGGCCAGGCGCCGCGCGTGCTGATGACGACATCGCGGCACGGCGTGCCGTGGGTCACGGTGCTCGTGATGGCCGGCGCGCTGCTGGTCGGCGTGGTGCTCAACTACCTGATGCCGAAGGACGTGTTCCTGGTGGTCGCGGCGATCGCGACGTTCGCCACCGTGTGGGTGTGGCTGATGATCCTGCTGTCGCAGGTCGCGATGCGCCGTCGCCTGTCGAACGCGGAAGTCGCCGCGCTGAAGTTCAAGGTGCCGCTGTGGCCCGTCGCGCCCGCGCTGACGATCGCGTTCATGGGTTTCGTGATCGTGATGCTCGGCTGGTTCGATGACACGCGCGTCGCGCTCTACGTCGGCGCGGGATGGCTCGTGCTGCTCGCGGTCGTGTTCTACGCACGGATCCGCCCGAAGTTCGCGGCTGCGTCACGTTGACGCACGACTGACCTTTCCATGCGGCGCGCCGGGTCCGGCGCCCGCGTCTGTCCCGGCGCGATGCGGCGCATCACGCGTCGTCCGCCGCTTCCCCGCTCCTCCCGCCTTTCCCGCACGTCGCTTGCGCCCCAGCCAACCGGGCCGCAGCGATCATGCTCGCCGTGCCGACGTCAGTGCGACGCAGCGCTCGCGGCCTCGGCCGGATGGGCCTCGTCGTACGCGTGCTTCTGCGAGATCGCGTTGTACGCGATCGTCCCGATCACGAGCAGCACGGCCACGACGATCAGGATGCTCACGTTGCGGACAGGGTTCTTCTTGCGCTGATCGTTCATGGTCGGTCCTGCTCCGTCGAATTCGTTGAAGCGGGCATTCTACGCGCTTGCGCCCGCACCGCGACGCCCCGTTACGCCCCCCTCCTCCCGCCTTCCGCCAAGCTTTCCGATACCTTTCATTTGATAATCATTCCCATTTCGATCTAGAATCCGAAATCTTTCGCTTTGTAATGTTTCGGGTCGCTCGGGCGGCAGGCACGCCCCGGAACGCCTCTTCGTCCGCCTGCCTCACCGGAGTCTCCATGTCGAATCCGCGCACCCGCCTGCTGCCGCTCGCCGGCGCCCTCGCCCTTGCCGCCGCCGCATTCGCGCCGCTGGCCCATGCCGCCGAGGAAGTGAGCCTGTACACCACCCGTGAACCGAAGCTGATCCAGCCGCTGATCGACGCGTTCACGCAGCAGAGCGGCGTCAAGGTCAACACGGTATTCGTGAAGGACGGCCTGCTGGAGCGCGTGAAGGCGGAAGGCGCGCAATCGCCGGCCGACGTGCTGATGACGGTCGACATCGGCAACCTGCTCGACCTCGTCGACGGCGGGCTCGCGCAGCCGGTGCGCTCGAAGGTGCTCGACGACGCGATTCCCGCGAAGCTGCGCGGCGCGCAGGGCGACTGGTACGCGCTGTCGCTGCGCGACCGCGTGCTGTATGTAGAGAAGGACCTGAAGGTCGACGCGTTCCGCTACGAGGATCTCGCCGATCCGAAATGGAAGGGCAAGGTCTGCATCCGCTCGGGGCAGCATCCGTACAACACGGCGCTCGTCGCGGCGATGATCGCGCACGACGGCGAGGCCGCGACCGAAAAGTGGCTGCGCGGCGTGAAGGCGAACCTCGCGCGCAAGGCGACGGGCGGCGACCGCGACGTCGCGCGCGACATTCTCGGCGGCATCTGCGACGTCGGCCTCGCCAACGCGTATTACGTCGGTCACATGAAGAACGCGGAGCCGGGCACCGATGCGCGCAAGTGGGGCGACGCGATCAAGGTCGTGCGGCCGACGTTCGCGAACGCGAAGAGCGGCGGCACGCACGTCAACATCAGCGGCGCGACGGTCGCGAAGCACGCGCCGCACAAGGCCAACGCGGTGAAGCTGCTCGAGTACCTCGTGTCGCCGCAAGCACAGGCGCTCTATGCGCAGGCGAACTACGAATACCCGGTGCGCGCGAACGTGAAGCTCGATCCGGTGATCGCGAGCTTCGGCACGCTGAAGGTCGACCCGCTGCCGCTGGCCGACATCGCGAAGCACCGCAAGGCGGCCAGCCAGCTCGTCGACAAGGTCGGCTTTGACAACTGAGGCATCGTTCGTCCGCGCGCGCCGCCGGTCGTTGCGTTCGCGCGCGGGCAGCCTCTGGCTCGGCGCGGCCGTCGA
>NZ_VWWG01000240.1:0-7410 GCF_011753085.1 Burkholderia sp. Tr-862 | reverse complement strand
GTCGTACGTCGCGCGGGCGGTGCGCGAGGGCGTGATCGACGGCGCGCAGGTCGCGGGCGACCGGCTGCGCCTGAGCGCATCGCGCGCGACGTTCTGGCAGAACCCGCGGCCGTGGCTGAAGGCGCCTGCATCGGGCGGGATGCCGCTGCGCTACGCGCTCACGAACGGCCACCGGCATCCGGTGCGGCCGCCGTCGCCGGCCGGCGAGATCTATGCGCGCTACATGCCGCAGGTCGGGATGACGTTCAGCCTGCGCACGGTCGACATCGACGAGCATGCGCAGTTGTTCAGCGACTGGATGAACCTCGATCGCGTCGCGCATTTCTGGGATCAGCGCGGCACGCGCGACGAGCACGCCGCGTATCTCGCTGAGCGGCTCGCCGATCCGCACATGCATCCGATGATCGGCTATTTCGACGACACGCCGTTCGGCTATTTCGAGTTCTACTGGGCGAAGGAGGACCGCCTCGCGCCGTTCTACGACGCGCACGACTACGATCGCGGGCTGCACCTGCTGATAGGCGACTCGCGCTTCCAGAGCGCGGGCAAGCTGCATGCATGGTGGAGCGGGGTGCTGCACTACATGTTCGTCGACGAACCGCGCACGCAGCGGCTCGTCGGCGAGCCGCGCGTCGATCACGTGCGGCATATCGCGTACATGCATCGGCTCGGCTTCTACACGCTGAAGGAGTTCGATTTCCCGCACAAACGTGCGGCGCTCACCGTGATGGAGCGCGAGACATTCTTCGACACTTTCCGGTTGCCGTGAGGGGGTGGGGGCGCGAAGCGTCGATGCGCCGATGCGTCAATTCGCAAGCGACGACGTTTCGCGCGGCTTGAAGGGCCGCGGACATCGGCCGTTCGGGATATGGATCGGGCGGGCGGCATGAGGAAGAATGGATTGCATCCTCATCACGGATAGGTCCCGCCGACATGGAAAGCACACCCGCGATAGCATCGGGTCCGATTCCCGATCCACATTCCCTAACATTGACATATGCCAGCATATGCCTAAAATGGGCGCATCGTACTCCTGTGGAGTGGCTCATGCGCACCGTTTCCATTTTCAAGAACGCCCGTAACCAGGCAATCCGCATCCCGAAGGACATGGAGTTCGAGGGTGTGACGGAACTCGAGATCCGCCGCGAGGGCGACACGTTGCTGCTGCGTCCGGTGCGGCCGACGTGGCTGTCGTTCGCGAGTGAACCACGGGCCGATGCCGACTTCCTCGTCGAGCGCCCGGCGGTCGTCGAACCCGGTCGTTTCGACCTGCCCGGCGCCGATGACGATGCCCCGACGGAGTCGGACCGGTGACTACGCTCTACATGCTCGATACGAACATCTGTTCGTTTATCATGCGTGAGCGGCCACCCGTGGTGTTGTCCCGGTTGCAGTCTTGCGTCAATGCGCAGCACCGGATCGTCGTGTCGGCGATCACCTATGCCGAGATGCGGTTCGGCGCAGTTGGCAGAAAGGCTTCGCCGAAGCATGCGGAACTCGTGACGGCCTTTGTCTCGCGGCTGGATGGCGTGCTGTCGTGGGATACCGCGGCGGTCGATGCAACGGCCGCGATTCGCGTTGACCTTGCCGCACGTGGCACGCCGATTGGCGCGAACGACGCGTCGATCGCCGGTCACGCGATCGCGGCCGGTGCCGTGCTCGTAACGAACAACAGTCGCGAATTCAGCCGTGTCGCGGGGTTGTCGCTCGAAGACTGGGCAGCCTCGGCCTAGGGTGGCGAATGCACGATGACGTTGCTGTCGCGCGGCAGCACGTCACGCGCGAGGAACGGGCGGTTCCGAGAGGAAAGCACTGCGGAACGCGTCGAGATACCGGTCGGCGTCATCGTTGAATTCACCCGGCAACAGCGCGAACGCGCGGGCCTGCAGGTCCTGCGCGAGGGTCGCGTAAACCGCTTCGTCCGATAACAGCGCGCGGATCGCGTCGTGCGTTTGCGGGGAAGCAATCCGCTTCGCATCGCGCGCGAGCAACCCGGCCGCGGCCAACTCCGGCTGGAAACCGTGCCGTTCGAGCAGATCGGGCGCGACGTCCCAGATGCGCTCGCGATTGCCCGCGTCGTGAAAATGCGTGAGCAGGAACAGCAGGTCGTACGCGTCGCTGTTCTGGCGCGCGCGCCGATCCTTCCACGCGAGCAACTTCAGCAGCGAGAGCGCCGGCAGGCTCGCCACCGGCACCGCGATATCGGCGCCGATCGACACGGCCAGCGCCGTATCGACCGCCTCCTGAAAGCCCAGCACGTTCAGCACGAAATCGCCGCGCGGCGGCCACGCGATTTCGCCTGGCGGTGCTTCGAGCGGCCCGAACGGCACGAGATCGAGCTCCGTGCGAAATCCCCGCGTCCCGCTGTCGAACAGCAGTTTCTGCTGATGCTTCGGTGCGCGCGCGAATTGCCCGGTCGCGACGAGCGCATCGACGAGCCGCTCGTGAAACGGCCAGCTCACCGCGCACACCGCGACGTCGACGTCCCGCGTCGCACGTACCGGCCGGATGCCGTGGACATGCCACATCAGGATGTCGCGCGCGGTTGCGCCGGCGACGACGAATGCCGTATCGAGTTGCACGCAGGTCGTGCCGACCGCCTGCAGCAGCGCGGCCGCCGCCGGCTCGAGC
Organism: Burkholderia sp. Tr-862; assembly: GCF_011753085.1. Taxonomy (NCBI): domain Bacteria; kingdom Pseudomonadati; phylum Pseudomonadota; class Betaproteobacteria; order Burkholderiales; family Burkholderiaceae; genus Burkholderia; species Burkholderia sp. Tr-862. Next base: position 4,779 of record NZ_VWWG01000240.1, on the reverse strand, counting down.
GGCCGGCGCACGTCGACGTCAAGCGGGCGGGTGGGCGAGGTATCGGTCATGGATGTGTTCGGCGGCGGCAAGATTGCGGCTGTCTCCGGACGAGACGAGATCCGCGTAGATCAGCAGCGGCGGCACGAGCGGCACGTCCTGCTCGCGCCAGTCGAGCGCCGGCGACGGCGGCCAGAACGCTTCGAGCAGCTCGACGTCGCCGCGCTCGTCCGGGCGCAGGCGCGCCTGGAGCAGCAGGCGGTTCGACACGGCGCCATGCGTATAGACGGTGACCACGGCTGGCTTCAGGTCGTGCGTCAGCAGGTCGGCCGCCGGTTCGCCGCCGAGCCGTGCATCGAATGCCGCGAAATTGAAGTCGCGCCACCAGTCGGGCGTGACGGCGGCAAACCGCCGGGCCGGCAGTTTCGCGCGCAGCCGGCTCGGATACAGCGCGACCCATTCCTGCACGAAGCGCGGCCAGTCGGGCATCAGGCGCTCGCCATTGCGCCGCTGCGCGACGAGGCCGCGCGCGAGCAGGTCGTCCATCGCGAGATTGACCGTGCCGAGCGCGACGCCCGACGCGGCCGCGATCGCCCGGTACGGTTGCGCGACGAGGCCCGGCTGCGTCGCGAGCGCGAACATCATGGCGAGCCCCTTGGGCGTCGTCGCGCGTGACGCCTGCCGGCGCGGCGTGCGGGCAGGTTTCGGCCGGCCGGAGATCAGCACGGTCGCCTCCGGCAGGATCAGGCTCGCGTTGCCGGCGGTATCGAGAAACGGGATGCCTTGATCGGTCAGGTGCGCGGCCAGCTCGGCCGACACATACGGCGCGACCAGCATCAGTTGCCGCTCGCCGGGCAGCGGGGCGGCGCCACGCCGACGCAGCGCCGCGCGGGCGTCCTGCACCGATTCGACACCGACGGTCACGGTGGCCGGCATCTCGAAGGTCTGCCCGCCAATGCCGAAGCGGATCATCGCGTCGGCATGCGCGCGCGATGCGGCCGGCACGCGCACCGGCCGTGCGTTGAAGCGTCGGGTCGCGCGTTCGAACGCGGCGCAGGCTTCGTCGAGCACGTGCTGTTCCGCTATCGACAGGGTGGCGTTCTCGGGCATCGGGAGGGATCGCTTGTTCACTTTTTTGTCAGCGTACACAAAAAATGTACAGCCGTCAAAAAATGAACAAGAACGCTCAACCCTTTGATGTGACGGAATTATTCCGGAATGTCTAACGGCAATCAACACACCCTCCCGCCGGAGAAATCGAGACTGAACACGCAGTGTCGCGAATCCGGCTCAGGCGCGGCAGTCGCCCGGATGGCCGGTTTCCGCCGACGGACGATTTCTCGTGTGCCGCGATGATCGACCGGCAACTCCAGGTTGTCGCGGCGACGACTTTCTGTCTGTCCGGTTGCCGCTCAACGGACTATCCTTGCCTGCACATTCCCCACCGAATCCAGGAGACGACACCGTGACGCACAGCGTGATCCCCGCAGGCCTCGCCGACGAAATGATCGAGATCCGGCATCGCATTCATGCCCACCCCGAGCTGGGCTTCGAGGAATTCGCGACGAGCGACCTCGTGGCCGAGCAGTTGCAGGCATGGGGCTACACGGTGCACCGCGGGCTCGGCGGCACGGGCGTGGTCGCGCAGCTGAAGGTCGGCAACGGCACGCAGCGCCTCGGCCTGCGCGCCGACATGGACGCGCTGCCGATCCACGAGTCGACCGGCCTGCCGTACCAGAGCACGATCCCCGGCAAGATGCACGCGTGCGGCCACGACGGCCACACGGCGATGCTGCTCGCGGCCGCGAAGCACCTGGCGCGCGAGCGGCGCTTTTCCGGCACGCTGAACCTGATTTTTCAGCCGGCCGAGGAAGGGCTCGGCGGCGCGAAGAAAATGCTCGACGACGGGCTGTTCGAGCAGTTCCCGTGCGACGCGATCTTCGCGATGCACAACATGCCGGGCTTCCCGACGGGCAAGTTCGGCTTCCTGCCGGGGCCGTTCATGGCGTCGTCGGATACCGTGATCGTCGACGTGCAGGGGCGCGGCGGCCACGGCGCGGTGCCGCACAAGGCGATCGATTCGGTCGTCGTGTGCGCGCAGATCGTCATCGCGCTGCAGACGATCGTGTCGCGCAACGTGTCGCCGCTCGACATGGCGATCGTCACGGTCGGCGCGATCCACGCGGGCGACGCGCCGAACGTGATTCCCGATCGCGCACAGATGCGCCTGTCCGTGCGCGCGCTGAAGCCCGAGGTGCGCGACCTGCTCGAGACGCGCATCAAGGAAGTCGTTCATGCGCAGGCGGCCGTGTTCGGCGCGACCGCGACGATCGACTACCAGCGCCGCTACCCGGTGCTCGTCAACGATGCGCAGATGACGACGTTCGCACGCGGCGTCGCGCGCGAGTGGGTGGGCGAAGCGAACCTGATCGACGAGATGGTGCCGCTCACCGGCAGCGAGGATTTCGCGTTCCTGCTCGAGAAGCGGCCCGGCTGCTACCTGATCATCGGCAACGGTGACGGCGAGGGCGGCTGCATGGTGCACAACCCCGGCTACGACTTCAATGACGCGGTACTGCCGACCGGCGCGTCGTACTGGGTCAAGCTGGCCGAGACGTTTCTGGTGTGACGGTGAATGCGGGGGTGGGGCCGTCCCGGTTCAATTGCGGCTCGTGCCGAACCAGAACCCATCCCCGCTGAACAACGCCGCCGCCGCATCCGGATTCGACGGCCAGTACATGTGCATGTACGTCGCGACGATCGAGCCCGTGCGATACACGGCTTCGCCGCTGCCGGGTTCCCCATTGGGCCGGGCGGCGGCGGCCACCGGCGCCAGCGGCGTGTCGAGCCGCGAATAATGAAACGTATGACCGCGCATCGGCCCGCTGCGCGTGTCCAGCTGCTGCATGCCGAGCGCCGCGAACCGGCGCTGCATCGTCGCATGGCCTGACAGCAGCCCGAGCATCGATGTCGTCGCGCCTTCCACGTCGGTCAGCGACTCGCACAGATACACCATTCCCCCGCATTCGGCGACGATCGGCCGGCCGGCTGCCGCGTGTGCGCGAATCGTCCGCGCGGCCACGGCATTCGCCGCGAGCGTCGCCGCATGCAGTTCCGGATAGCCGCCCGGCAGGAACAGCGCGTCGCACGCGTCGGGCACGGGTTCGTCGGCCAGCGGCGAAAAGAACCGCAACTGCGCACCGAGCGCCTCGAGCAGCGCGAGATTGGCCGGATAGATAAATGAGAACGCCGCGTCGCGCGCGATCGCAATTCGCTTGCCGGCGAGCGCGCGCGGCAGCGAGGCGCGGGCTTCCGGTTCCGCGAACGAGACGGCAGGCGGCAATTCGGCGAGCGCCGTCTGCGCGAGCACGTCGGCCGCACGATCGAGCCGCGCCTCGAGATCGCCGATGTCGGCCGGCTGGTGCAGGCCGAGATGCCGTTCCGGCAGCGCGATGCCCGCATCGGCCGGCACGTGCCCGAGCCAGCGCAAGTCGTCCGGCAGCGCCTGCCGCAACAGTTCCGCGTGTCGCGGCGACCCGACGCGGTTCGCGAGCACGCCGTGAAACGGCACCTCCGGCCGGAACCGCGCGAGCCCGAACGCGATCGCCGCGAACGTCTGCGCCATCGCCTTCGCGGAAATCACCGCGACGACAGGCACGCCGAATGCGACCGCGAGATCGGCGCTGCTCGGCGTGCCGTCGAACAGCCCCATCACGCCTTCGATCAGGATCAGGTCCGCGTCGCGCGCGGCATCGGCGAGCAGCGCGCGGCAGCCGGCTTTACCGACCATCCCGAGGTCGAGCGCGTGCACGGGCGCGCCGCTCGCGCGTTCGAGCAGCATCGGATCGAGAAAATCCGGCCCGGTCTTGAACACGCGCACGCGCCGGCCGAGCCGGCGGTGCAGCCGCGCGAGGCCGGCCGTCACCGACGTCTTGCCCTGGCCGGACGCGGGCGCGCTGACGAACAGCGCGGGGCAGGCCGGCATCGCTCAGAACTCCACGCCGGGCTGCGCCTTCACGCCTTGCTCCTTGTACGGATGCTTGACGAGCCGCATTTCCGTGACGAGGTCGGCCGCCTCGATCAGTGCATCGGGCGCATGCCGCCCGGTGACGACGACGTGCACCGAATCCGGCCGCGCGACGAGCGTCGCGAGCACTTCGTCGAGCGGCAGGTATTCGTACTTCAGCACGGTGTTCAGCTCGTCGAGGATCACCATCCGGTACTCGCCGCTTTCGATCATCCGGCGCGCCTCGTCCCAGCCCTTGCGCGCGGTTGCGACGTCGGCGTCGCGGTTCTGCGTATTCCACGTATAGCCGTCGCCCATCGTCACGAAGTCGCATTGCGCGACCGCGCCGAGGAAGTCGCGCTCGGACGTGTGCAGCGCGCCCTTGATGAACTGCACGACGCCGAGCCGCATGCCATGGCCGAGCACGCGCACGGCCATGCCGAAGGCGGCCGTGCTCTTGCCCTTGCCGTTGCCGGTGTTGACGATCAGCAAGCCCTTTTCCTGGGTGGCGGCAGCCTGCTTCTTTTCATGGCCGGCGCGGCGGCGTTCGGCCATCCGCTGATGGGATTCGGCATCGGTCTTCATCGGGAATCGTCCTGTCGAAAGCGAAACAAAGGGTTCAGAGCGGGCCGGCGAGCGCGACCGTCACGCCGTCCCGGCTGGATTTGGGGCCGAGCAGCCGGCCATGCGGCGCCGCGAGTTGCGCGCATGGCTCGGCCACGCCCGCGACGCCGAAACGCGCCAGCGCGGCAGCCGACGGGCCGCTCAATGCCGGTGCGGGCACTGCGCGAGCT
>NZ_VWWG01000022.1:0-65607 GCF_011753085.1 Burkholderia sp. Tr-862 | reverse complement strand
ACCGCGAAGTCGCACCGCCGCACGTGAACGAGTACCGGCCGCCCGCGCCCGCGGCGCATGAAGTGCCGCGACCGCAGCCGCAGGCCCCGCGGATGGAGCCACGGCCATCGATGCCCGCGCCGCACACGGAACCGCGGCCATCGATGCCCCCACCGCACATGGAGCCGCGGCCGTCGATGCCCGCACCGCACATGGAACCGCGGCCGCAACCGGCGCCGCACGTCGAGGCGCCGCACGCGAGCAATCCGCCGCCCGGCGGCCACGACGAACGACGCCATCAATGACCGTCGCCCGATGAAACAGAAAGGCCCGAGCGGCGGGTGCCGTTCGGGCCTTCGTCATCCTGCCTGCCCCGGGTCGCGTCACCCGCGCCGCCGGCGGACGCCGGTGCTCAGACCGCCATCGGCGCGGTCAGCGGCTCATGGTGCCGGTAGCCGACGAGCGAAAAATCGGACGGCTCGATCTGCTCGAGCCATTCGGGTGCATACACGCCGGTCTTCGCGTAATCCGGCACGCGCTCGGCGATCTCGAGCCGCGGGCTCTCGTACGGCTCGCGCGTGAGCTGCTGCTGCAGCATGTCGAGCTGGTTCTCGTAGATGTGCGCGTCACCGATGAAATACGTGAACCAGCGCGGCGTGTAGCCCGTCAGCCGGCCGACGAGCGCCAGCAGCGCGGCGCCTTCCGTCAGGTTGAACGGCGTGCCGAGGCCGACATCGTTGCTGCGGATGTACAGGCACAGCGAAATCTCGCGCTTCGTGACGTTCGGCAGGAACTGATACAGCAGATGGCAGGCGGGCAGCGCGATCTGGTCGAGTACGGCCGGATTCCATGCGTGAAACAGGATGCGGCGGTCGGCCGGGTTCTCCATGATCGTATCGAGACACTGGCGCAACTGATCGATCGCCTTGTACAGCAGCACCTTCGGCGCACCGTCCTCGTCGAAGCGCGTGACGACCCGGAAACCGCGGCGCGTCGCGTCGGCGATCTGCGCGTCGGCGCCCGCGTCGAGCACCTTGTAGCCGGGCCACTGGCGCCATTGCACGCCGTACACGTCGCCGAGGTCATCGACGCCCTGGCGGTACGGGTTCGCGAGCCACTGCGCGTTGTCGTTCGCGTTCGCATCCCACACCTTGCAGCCGAGCGCGCGGAACTCGGCCGCGCTGCGCGACGCGCGCAGGAAACCGACCAGTTCGCCGATCGCGGACTTGAACGCCAGCTTCTTGGTCGTCACGGCCGGGAAGCCTTGCTGCAGGTCGAACCGCAGCATCGCACCGGGCATGCTGATGGTGCGGATGCCCGTGCGGTTCTCCTGCCAGGTGCCGGTGTCGAGGATGGTGCGAACGAGGTCGAGGTACTGTTTCATGCGGGTTCCTTCGGCCGCGAGGGCGGCCGTCACCCGCCAATTTTAGCAAGCGTGACGCGGAACCTCCGGCAACGGCGCCGAAAACCCTGCCAGCGTGTCGCCGCGATCGCGCATGCCATGCGCGCACATCAGCCTGTACAGCGTGACGCGCGACACGCCGAGTTCACGCGCTGCATCGGCAAAACGGCCGCGATGACGCAGCAGCGCCTGCTCGATCGCCTGCCGTTCGGCCGCTTCCCGCGCCTCGGTGAGCGAGACGGGCGCCAGTATCGCGAATTCATGGAGCTCGAGATCGGCCGCGGTGATCATCCGGCCCTCCGACATCACGATCGCGCGGCGCACGCGATTGATCAGCTCGCGCACGTTGCCCGGCCACGAATAGCCGTACAGCGCGGCAATCGCGTCCGGAGAGAAGCCGCGCAGGCGACGATGCGCATCGCCCTTGAAACGCTCGAGCATGTGGCGTGCGAGCACCTCGATATCCTTGCCGCGCGCGCGCAGCGGTGGCTCCTCGATCTTCAGCACGCACAGACGATGGAACAGGTCCTCGCGGAACCGCCCTTCGCGCAGCGCCGTTTCCATGTCCACATGCGTCGCGCAGATCACGCGCACGTCGACCGGCACCGATACATGCGCGCCGAGCCGCTCGATCTTGCCTTCCTGCAGGAACCGCAGGAGGCTCGCCTGGCTCTCGAGCGGCAGGTCGCCGATTTCATCGAGAAACAGCGTGCCGCCGTTGGCGGCCTCGACGCGGCCGATCTTGCGCTGGTTCGCGCCCGTAAACGCGCCGCGCTCATAGCCGAACAGTTCGGCTTGCAGCAGCGTCGACGGAATCGCCCCGCAGTTGATCGCGACGAACGGCGCGTGCGCGCGCGCCGAGCGCTCGTGAATCGCGACGGCCGTCAGCTCCTTGCCGGTACCCGATTCACCGGAAATGAACACCGGCGCATCGGTGGTCGCGACGCGCCGGATCGTCCTGAAAAGCCCGAGCATCGCATCGCAGGTGCCGACCATCTCGCCTTCGGCGCGCCCGGCGCCGACAGGCGACGCCACCGGGTCGGTCAGCGCGATCATGCCGTGCGCGTGGCCGACGGTCTCGACGATGCGTGACGTCTCGTACGGCATCGTCACGTAGTCGAAGCAATAGTCACGAATGAGATGGCGCAACGTGGCGTCCTGCAACTGGCCACGCCGGGTCGCCGCGATCCAGCCGATGTGCTGGATGCTCAGACACGCTTCGAGTTCGCGCAGATCCGCGGGCCTGAAACCCGGCGAGAAATCGAGCAGGCCGGCGGATGCCACGCCGTGCTGCACGACGCGCCGCACGTCGCGTGCGCTTTCCGCGAGATCGACGCACCATCCGCATTCGTCGAAATGCCCGCGCAACGCGTCGTTCGGCTCGCGCGAGAAATAGATCACATGCCGCTGCTCGGCTCCCATATCCTCACCCCGTTCATCAACCGTCTAACGATTGCCCCACGTGCCAAGTCACGTGCAAAAGGATCGAACCGGGTCAGCCGAAGCCGCTCGATTCGCCATGCCGATGCGCGGCAACGACAGAGCCTCGCATGATGGCGCTTATCTCGCGTCCAGTTATTTTTTGATCAAGACAGCTTACTTCGTTATAGGCGCCGAATACGACAAACCGATTGCAGCGCAGATGGGCGAGCGGCCGAATCGCTCAGAGGTCGACGTTCATCAATCGTCTGCACATAACACATGCGTAGCGACCCGTACTTGCATCGACACACGCGCCGATTTTCATCCTGGAAGCGTATCGATTGAATCCGCAGTATTCCTGAGCCCCTTCGTTTCAAGCCTGAAACATTTTCCGGCACTTTCGATCGCGACTCACAACGCCCGCGCGTGAATCGCAGGCGGGACAACGCTTGTGGCGCGATGGCATGCATTTCGCTGAATTCATGACAGATCGGAGCAAGCGACCATGCGCAAACTAATTTTGCTTACCTTCTTGCAGACAACGTTTGCGCTCTTCGCCGCGCTCCCGTTCATGTCGATACGTGCAGACGAAAGCGTGCCCACACACGCGACGCTGCTCGTCGACAGTGCATCGAGCATGCAACGGGACAACGGCTTCGGCATCGTGCCCGTGGCGGTGCCGCAACCGTATTCGGCCGACAAGGCATCGGTGACGCTGTGGGACGAAATCGCCCCGCGGTCTCCGCCGCCGGTGCCGGTGCCGATCCCTGCGCCGCGGCCCGGCAACCCGCAGCAAGCGATGGCAGGACATGCCCGCAACGGCGTCGTTCAATGATACGCATGCGATATCGCACATCCGAAATTTGATCAGGATGCCATATTGAATTGATGCGCAGCGGACCATGCCGATCGCGCCCGGTATCGTCGACATAACGACGCGAACCGTTTTCGTGTCCGTCCCCCGGCGGGCACTCTTTTTATTCAGGACGTCGCGATGCGAAGGCCGCACATCGTCGCGAGCAGCGACGATGTGCGCACGCGCCGGAACGGCGCATCCGCACCGAAGCCGGCGCGCGCCGCCGTTCCGGTAGAATCGGCGCCATTCCGGTTCTCCTCTTCCCCGACCTTCATGACGACGTTGACCCTGATCGTCGCGCGTGCCCGCAACGGCATCATCGGCCGCGACAACCAGTTGCCCTGGAAACTTCCCGAGGACCTCGCATTCTTCAAGCGCACGACGATGGGCGCACCGATCGTGATGGGCCGCAAGACCCACGAGTCGATCGGCCGGCCGCTGCCGGGGCGCCGCAACATCGTCGTCACGCGCGATGCAGCGCGCCGCTTCGACGGCTGCGACACCGTCACGTCGCTCGCCGACGCGCTCGCGCTCGCCGCGCGTGACGGAGCGGCCGAAGCATTCCTGATCGGCGGCGCGCAGCTCTATGCGGAAGGCCTCGCGCTCGCCGACAAGCTGATCGTCACCGAGATCGACGCGGACTTCGACGGCGATGCGTCGTTCCCGGCGCCCGATCCCGCGCACTGGCACGAAGTGTCGCGCGAACCGCATCAGGCGGCCGCGCCGAACACGTTCGGCTATGCGTTCGTCGTCTACGCGCGCAAGCGCGACTGACTGACACGCGGCACGCGATAAACCATAAAAAAGCCCGACCGGCCCGCGCCGGTCGGGCTTTTTCGTATCCTGGCGGCCGATGCCGCGCCGCTTACTGCCCGGCGATCGTCATCTGCTCGATCAGCACCGAGCCCGTTTCCTTCGTGCCGCGCACGATCGAATCCGCGCCGATCGCGACGATATGCCGGAACATCTCCTGCAGCGTGCTCGCGACGGTGATTTCCTCGACCGGATACTGGATCACGCCGTTCTCGACCCAGAAGCCCGCCGCACCGCGCGAATAGTCGCCGGTCACGTAGTTCACGCCCTGCCCCATCAGCTCGGTCAGCAGCAGGCCCGTGCCGAGCTTCTTCAGCATTGCGTCGAAGTCGTCGCCCGGCTGCGTGTCCGAGCTGCGCAGCGCGAGGTTGTGCGAGCCGCCCGCGTTGCCGGTCGTCTTCGTGCCGAGCTTGCGTGCCGAATAGGTCGACAGGAAGTAGCCTTCGACGACACCGTCCTTGACGACGCTGCGCGCACGCGTGCGCACGCCCTCCTCGTCGAACGGCGCGCTGCCCATCGCGCGCGGCACGTGCGGATCCTCGACGACCTGGACGTGCGGTGCGAACACCGGCTTGCCGAGGCTGTCGACGAGGAACGACGTCTTGCGGTACAGCGCGCCGCCGCTGACGGCCTGCACGAACGCGCCGAGCAGGCCGGCCGCGAGCGGTGCCTCGAAGAGCACGGGCACCTTGCGGGTGTCGAGACGGCGCGCGCCCATCCGCGCGAGCGCACGCTCGGCCGCGTAGCGCCCGACCGCTTCCGGCGCCGCGAGATCGACCGCGCTGCGCTTCGACGAATACCAGTCGTCGCGCTGCATGTGGCGACCGCTGCCCGCGATCGGCGCGCATGCGATGTAGTGGCGCGAGTACGGATAACCGGCGAGGAAGCCGCGCGACGTCGCGAGCACGAACTGCGAATGCTGCGCCGACACGCTCGCGCCTTCCGAGTTGCGGATCTGCGGGCTGACCGCGAACGCGGCGTCTTCCGCGCGGCGGGCGAGCTCGACGGCCTCGTCGGCCGTCAGCGCCCACGGGTGATAAAGGTCGAGGTCGCGCGGGTCCGTTTCGAGCAGCTCGGCCTCGGCGAGGCCGGCCGCGTCGTCCTCTGCCGTGAAGCGCGCGATGTTGTACGCGGCGGCGACGGTATCCTTGATCGCGGCCGGCGAGAAGTCCGACGTGCTCGCGTTGCCGCGCTTCTTGCCGATGAACACCGTCACGCCGACCATCTTGTCGCGGTTGTGTTCGATCGTCTCGACCTCGCCGCGGCGCACCGACACCGACAGGCCATCGCCTTCGGAGATTTCGGTGGCGGCGTCCGTCGCGCCGAGCGCCTTCGCGTGGCGGAGGATGTCCGAGGCAATTTCTTTGAGCTGGTCCTGCGTGTGCGGGAAATAGCGCGCTTGTACGTCGAGATTGGCTGCCATCGTCTTGGTATCCGGTGGCGGGCGGGCGCCCGCATGGTCAAAATGTTACGTATCCCGCGATCATAGCAAGGTCCGGGGCCGGGCACAGACAAGCTTGGGGTGTCCGCACCGCGATACAATGCCGCCCATGACACGCAAAACCCGAATCCAGCCGATCGAGCATGCCGCCGAAGTCGACGACAATGGCTACGATCGCCCCAGCAAATCCCAACTGAAGCGCGAAATGCACGAGCTGCAGGTGCTCGGCCAGGCGCTCGTCGATCTGCCGAAAGACGCGCTGAAACGCATGCCGATGCCCGAAAGTCTGTCGGACGCCGTTCGCGAGGCGCGCCGGATCACCGATCATGAAGGCAAGCGCCGCCAGCTCCAGTACGTCGGCCGCGTGATGCGCACGCTGACCGACGACGAGACGGCCGCGCTGCGCACCGCGCTCGACGCGCAGCGCGGCGTAAACAAGGCCGCGACGGCCCGCCTGCACTGGATCGAGCGCACGCGCGACCAGTTGCTCGCCAACGACGACGCGCTGACCGAATTCCTCCGCCAGCACCCCGAAGCCGACATCCAGGAAGGCCGCACGCTGATCCGCAACGCGCGCAAGGAAGCCCAGCAAGGCAAGCCGCCGCGCTATTTCCGCGAGCTGTTCCAGTGGATCAAGACCGCGAGCGGGACGCCCGGCGGGGATGACGTAGCGGCCGACGAGGCCGGGGACGACCATGACGACGAAGCGTAACCACCCGGACGAACTCGTCGTCGGCCTCGTGTCGATCAGCGACCGCGCGAGCACGGGCGTCTACGAGGACAAGGGCATTCCGGCGCTGCAGGAGTGGCTCGCAGGCGCGCTGGTCTCGCCGTGGCGCGCCGAGACGCGCCTGATCCAGGACGACGCGCCGACGATCTCCGCCACGCTGGCCGAACTCGTCGACGTCGCCGGCTGCGATCTGGTGTTGACGACCGGCGGCACCGGCCCCGCGCGCCGCGACGTGACGCCGGAAGCCACGCTGGCCGTGGCAACGAAAGAAATGCCGGGATTCGGCGAACAGATGCGGCAGATCAGCCTGAATTTCGTGCCGACCGCGATCCTGTCGCGGCAGGTCGCGGTGATCCGCGAGACGGCCGACCACGCGGCGCTGATCATCAACCTGCCCGGCCAGCCGAAGTCGATCCGGGAAACCCTCGAAGGGCTGCGCGACGCCGACGGCAAGTCGACCGTGCCCGGCATCTTCGCCGCGGTGCCCTACTGCATCGACCTGATCGGCGGCCCGTACATCGAGACCGACGCCGCGGTGGTCGCGGCGTTCCGGCCGAAGAGCGCGCGGCGCTGAGCGTGTATCGGGCGCCGAGCGCGTGCCGGCCCGCTCAGGCGGCCGGCGCGGACTCGCCTGCCGGCGCCGACGCGGCCGGAATCAGGAAATGCTCGCGGTAGTACTTCAGTTCGTCGATCGATTCGTGGATGTCCGCGAGCGCCGTATGCATCGCGCGCTTCTGAAAACCCTTGTAGATCGCGGGCTGCCAGCGGCGGCACAGCTCCTTGAGCGTGCTGACGTCCAGGTTGCGGTAGTGGAAGAACCGCTCGAATTCCGGCATCCAACGCGCCATGAAGCGGCGATCCTGGCAGATCGAGTTGCCGCACATCGGCGACTTGCCGGGCGACACGTACTGCGCGAGGAACGCCTGCAGCTGCGCGGCGGCGTCCGCCTCGGTCACGGTCGACGCGCGCACGCGGTCGATCAGCCCCGAGCGGCCGTGCGTCGACTTGTTCCAGTCGTCCATCTTCGCGAGCGTTTCGTCGCTCTGGTGGATCGCGAACACGGGGCCTTCCACCGCGATGTCGAGGGTGGAATTGGTCACGACGACCGCGATTTCGATGATGCGGTCGTTATCCGGGTCGAGGCCCGTCATCTCCATGTCGAGCCAGACGAGGTTCAACTCGTTGCGCACGAGCGCGGGCTGGCTGGCGGAAGCGGCGGTATCGGTCATGAGTCATCCTGGAAAATGGCGGACGGCGGGCGGCATCGCGCGAGCGGGCCCGGTCCGCAAGAACATATAATTCTCGCATAGAACCCTTTGGCGCCTTCGATGTCACCCTTTTCGTTCACCCTGCTGTTCGCGATCGCCGTGCTCGCGATGGTCGTCACCAAGCTGTGGCTCGCGTCGCGGCAGATCCGCTTCGTCGCCGCGCACCGCAACGGCGTGCCCGCGCAGTTCAGCGCCACCATTCCGCTGACCGCCCACCAGCGCGCGGCCGACTACACGGTCGAGCGCACGCGGCTGGCGATGCTCGAGATCGTCGTGAGCGCGGCCGTGCTGGTCGGCCTCACGCTGCTCGGCGGCGTCGGCGCGCTCGACACGCTGCTGACGGGCTGGTTCGGCCGCGGCTACGGGCAGCAGGTCGCGCTCGTCGCCGCCGTGCTCGTGATCACGAGCGTGATCGACGTGCCGTTCGAGTATTACCGCCAGTTCGGGATCGAACAGCGGTTCGGCTTCAACCGGATGACCATGCGCCTGTTCTTCACCGACATGCTGAAAAACACGCTGCTCGGCGCGGTGCTCGGCCTGCCGCTGCTGTTCGTCGTGCTGTGGCTGATGAACCAGGCCGGCAGCCTGTGGTGGCTGTGGACCTGGATCGTCTGGGTCGCGTTCCAGATGCTCGTCCTGCTGATCTACCCGACCTTCATCGCGCCGATCTTCAACAAGTTCGAACCGCTGAAGGACGAAGCGCTGCGCACGCGCATCGAGTCGCTGATGAAACGGTGCGGCTTCGCGGCGAAGGGCCTGTTCGTGATGGACGGCAGCCGCCGTTCCGCGCACGGCAACGCGTATTTCACGGGCTTCGGCGCATCGAAGCGGATCGTGTTCTTCGATACGCTGCTCGCGCGGCTGTCCGGCGAGGAAATCGAGGCCGTGCTCGCGCACGAACTCGGCCACTTCAAGCGCCGCCACGTGATGAAGCGGATGCTCGTGTCGTTCGTGCTGAGCCTCGTGCTGCTCGCGCTGCTCGGCTGGCTCGCGCAGCGCACGTGGTTCTACACGGGGCTCGGCGTCACGCCGTCGCTCGACACGAGCAACGCGGGCGCCGCGCTCGTGCTGTTCTTCCTCGCGATCCCCGTGTTCCTGTTCTTCGCGACGCCGTTCAGCAGCCTCACGTCGCGCAAGCATGAATTCGAGGCCGACGCGTTCGCGGCCAGCCAGACCGACGCCCAGGATCTCGTCAGCGCGCTCGTGAAGCTCTACGAAGACAACGCGTCGACGCTCACGCCCGACCCCGTCTATACGGCCTTCTACTACTCGCATCCGCCTGCCTCGCAGCGGATCGACCGCCTGATGCAGCACGCATGAGCCGGCCGACCTCCCGCAAGCCGGCCCCGCGCGCATCGGGCGCGCAGCGTGTCGAAGGCCGCGTGATCGCGGCGCACGGTCGCCACTACATCGTCGCGCCCGACGACGGCGGCCCGATGCTGCAGTGCTTCCCGCGCGGCAAGAAAAGCGAGATCGCGGTCGGCGACCGCGTCGTGTACGAACAGGCATCGGCCGACCAGGGCGTAATCGTCGAGATCGGCGAGCGGCGCAATCTTCTGTACCGCTCCGACCAGTTCAAGTCGAAGCTGTTCGCGGCCAACCTCGACCAGCTGCTGATCGTGCTCGCGACCGAGCCCTATTTCAGCGAGGATCTGCTCGGCCGCGCGCTGATCGCGGCCGAAGCGAACGAACTGAAGCCGCTCGTCGTGCTGAACAAGATCGACGTCGAAGCCGCGCTGCCGGTCGCCCGCGAGCGCCTGGCGCCCTACCGTGCGCTCGGCTACGACGTGCTCGAACTGTCGGTGAAGGGCTCGCCCGACGATGCGCGCGCGCAGCTGATGCCCCATCTGGCCGGGCACTCGACGATCCTGCTCGGTCAGTCCGGGATGGGCAAGTCGACGCTCGTGAACCTGCTCGTGCCCGATGCCGAGGCCGCGACCCGCGAAATCTCGGCCGCGCTCAACAGCGGCCGCCACACGACGACGTTCACGCGCCTCTACCCGCTCGAAGGCGGCGGCGCGCTGATCGATTCGCCGGGTTTCCAGGAATTCGGCCTGTATCACCTGACGGAAGGGCGCCTCGAGCGCGCGTTTCCGGAATTCCGCCCGCTGCTCGCGGACTGCCGTTTCTATAATTGTCATCATCTGCACGAGCCCGGCTGCGCGATTCTCGAAGCCGTGGCCGACGGCCGCATTGCGCCGTCGCGGCATGCGCTTTACGCGCAGCTCGTGCACGAGGCCAGCCAGATCGTCCGCTGACCGCACGGCGGGCAGAAGGCGGCCGGGCCGGCCTTCACCGACAGGAGCCGCGATGCGTTTCAAGGCCCCCGATCTCGCCACTGCGCAGCATTGGGCGAACGTGCTGCAGGTGGCCGGCATCGGTTGCGAGCTGCACAACTGCTACGCGCCCGGTGCGCTCGGCGGCCTGCCCGCTGACGCATGCGCGCCCGAGCTGTGGCTCGACGACGAGCGCGACGATGCGCTCGCGCGGCGGCTTCTCGATGCGGCGTCACACGGCCCATCGGCCGGCGCCGCGCCGTGGCGCTGCCGGCAGTGCGGCGAGGCGCTCGAGGCCCAGTTCACCGCCTGTTGGCAATGCGGCGCCGTGCGCGATCCGCTCGACGACTGACCGGATTGACCTGACGCACAGCAAAAAGGCCGGCATCGAGCCGGCCTTTTCATTTCATCGGGCGCCGGGCGAGCGCGTCACGATACCCAGACCGCCAGCGTCAGCATCAACAGCAGGATCATCCACAGGATCACGGCGCGCCACACCAGGCCGACCGCCGACTGTAGCGTGCGCGGCGTGCAATCGTCACCCACCGTCAACGGCCCACTGTCGCCGACCGCCAGCGCGTCGAGGCTCGATGGCTCCGCGAGCGGCCCTGCGAGGCGCGCGCCGAGCGCGCCGCTACCGGCCGCGAGCAGCACGCCGTCGTTCGGGTCGGGCCACTGGCGCGTGTGATTGCGCCACGCGTAGATTGCATCCTCGAAGTTGCCGACGATCGCGAAGCCGAGCGCGGTCAACCGCGACGGAATCCAGTCGATCACGAAGAACGCCCGCTGCGCGAACGTCGAGAACGCGGCCGTGCGATCGTCGCCCGGCGTCGACCAGCTGCGCGCGAGATATTCGGAGATGCGATACAGCACGGCGCCTGCCGGACCGATCGGCAGCACATACCAGAAGAACACGCCGAACACGTGGCGATGCGACGCAACGACCGCATGAATCAGCGTATGGCGGACGATTTCACCGACCGGCATGTCGACCGTGTCGAGGCCCGTCCATTCGCGCAGGATTTCGCGGGCGCGCGGCACGTCGTCGTTGTTGAGCGCGAGATGGATATCGGTGAAGTAGTGGCTGAACTGGCGGAAGCCGAGCGTGAAATACACGACGACGACGTTCCAGATGAACGCGAGCACGAAGCTCACCTTGTACAGCAGGAAGTAGATCAGCGCGACGATCAGCACCCACGGCAGCACGACTGCGAGCCATGCGAGCACGCCATGCTTTTGCTTGCCGGCGTCGAGGCCATGCGCAACGGTTTCCGCATGAAACTGGAACAGCGCGAACACCGGATTGCTTGGCGACAACGCGCGGACCTGTTCGATGATGAGAGCGAGGAGAACCGAAAAGAAAGTCATGCGTGGCGCCGTCTTCCGAGTTATGTCATTTTTTGCATAACGATAGCACAGCGTAAGCAACGCATGGCTGCTGGCGCGACGGGCCGCGAGCCGGTCGCGTGGGCACGATCGGGCGGGATGCTATCCGGCTGCCAAGAAGCGGTACAGATTGCGCAACATGCCGGCAGTTGCGCCCCAGATGAAGTAATGCCCGGCCGATTCTCCATTCGGATAGGGCATCGCAAAAAAACGACGCTCGCCGCCTTCCCAGCGGAACACGCGCACCTGGTGGTTCGCGGGACTCATCAGGAACGCGAGCGGCACCTCGAAAATCTCGGCGACTTCGAACGCGTCGGCCTGCACGGTGAACGGCGGATGCACGAGCCCCACGACGGGTGTCACACAGAAGCCGGTACCCGTCAGGTAGTCGGGCAGCGCACCGAGAATCTCCACCCGTTCGGCCGTCAGTCCGATTTCTTCCTTCGCCTCGCGCAACGCGGTCGCCGTCGCATCGCGATCGTACGACTCGCGACGGCCGCCGGGGAAGCTGATCTGTCCGGCATGGTCGTTCAGGTGATCGGCGCGCTGGGTCAGCAGCACTGTGAGGCCGCTCTCGCGAACCACGAGCGGTATGAGGACGGCGGCGCTGCGCGGATCGACGCCCTCCACCAGGCGAGCCTCGCCGGGCTCGACGTTCCATTCGAGCGTGCGCGCGAAACGTTCGCGCAGCCCGGGCGGCGTCATCAGGCGTGCATCGATGGACGGCAGGCCGGCGCCGGTGCCTTCGACCGGCAGCACTTCGGGATCAACGATGGGGCGGCGATTCAATGGGACTCTCGGTTCGTGACGTATCGAGCATATTGTCGCGCCAGAATGAAAAAAGCACCCGGGAGGGTGCTTTTTCCTTACAGCTCTTACTCTTGGGAAGCTGCTGCGGTGCGATCCTTCGACACCAGCTTTTCCTTGATTCGAGCCGACTTGCCCGAACGCTCGCGCAGGTAGTACAGCTTCGCACGACGCACATCACCGCGACGCTTGACGACGATGCTCGCCAGCAGCGGCGAGTAGGTCTGGAACGTACGCTCGACGCCTTCGCCCGACGAAATCTTGCGGACGATGAAGTTCGAGTTCAGGCCACGGTTGCGAATCGCGATCACGACGCCTTCGTAAGCCTGAACGCGCTTGCGGTTACCTTCAACCACGTTCACGTTCACGATCACCGTGTCGCCCGGGGCGAATTCGGGGATCGTCTTGCCGGCGAGCGCGCGCTCGATCTCTTCCTGCTCAAGTTTTGCAATCAGATTCATCACTGACTCCTAAAGCCATCTTGTCGGCGTTTGCGCCCGCCTGCTTCCAGGCCTGGCCCCGACAGAGGATGGATTCACATCAGGCGCCGCGCACGCATGCACGGCACCGCCATTTCCCGCCCGCGACGCCGCCTCAGGAGGCGTTCTTCGCTTCGCGTGCGAGGTTCGCAAGCCACGCCTCGTCGGCCCGGCTCAACAACTTCTCGCGGCGCGCCCGGACGATCAGATCCGGCCGCTTCCGCAACGTATTCTTCAATGCTTCCTGGCGACGCCACCGCTCGATCTCGGCATGATGCCCGCCGAGCAGCACGTCCGGCACGCGCATTCCCTCGTATTCCTCGGGGCGCGTGTAATGCGGACAATCGAGCAGCCCGTCGACGAAGCTGTCCTGCACGGCTGACTGCGCATCGTTCAACACGCCAGGCAGCAGGCGCACGACGGCATCCATCATCGCCATCGCCGGCAGTTCGCCACCGGACAGAACGAAATCGCCGAGGCTGATTTCCTCGTCTACACAACGGTCGAGCAGACGTTGATCGATCGCCTCGTAGCGGCCGCACAGCACGATGACACCAGGCTCCTGCGCCATCCGCACCGCACGTTCGTGCGTGAACGGCGCACCTTGCGGCGACATCATCACCACACGCGTGCTCGCGACGCCCTGCTCCGCCTGCGCTGCCTTCGCAGCGCCGATCGCGGCCTCGAGCGGCTTGGCCAGCATCACCATGCCCGGACCGCCACCGTACGGACGATCGTCGACCGTGCGGTAGTTGTCCGTCGTGAAATCACGCGGGTTCCAGGTGCGCAACCCGAAGCGCTCCTGCTTCACGGCCCGGCTGGTAATCCCCCAGTCGGTCAGCGCGCGGAACATTTCGGGAAAGAGCGTGACGACGTCGAACTGCACCGCGCTCTCCGTAACCTGGTTCATTAGTAATCGGCTTCCCAGTCGACGACGATGCGACGTGCCGCCTGATCCACCGTCTTGACGAATACGCCGACGAACGGAATCAGCCGTTCGTCGGTGGTCGGCTGACCATCCTTGCCGACTGCCGGATACTCGACGCGCATGATCGAATGCACGCCGTTATCGATCATCCCGCTCACTGTCCCAAGCGCCACCGATTGCTCGTTGACGACCTCGAGACCGATCAGGTCGACCCAATAGAATTCGTCCGCGGCCAATGCCGGGAAATCTTCCCGGCGCACGAACACGCGAAAGCCGCGCAAAGCCAATGCGGCATCGCGGTCGCTGACACCCGCGGCATGCGCGACGACTGTGTCGCCGTGCGTTTTCGACTGCAGGATGCGGGCGGACAACCGCTCCCCACCCCGTTCCAGCCACCAGCGGCGCGCGTCGAGCAGCGCATCGCCGCCGCGACCGGCGTCGGCATGCGTCGCCACCTTGATCCAGCCTTTCAGGCCATAGGCGTCGACCACTGCCCCGACCTCGACAGCATCGTCGGGCCAGGTTTGCACCGCTTCGAGACTGCCCTGCTCGGCAGCCGCACCGGCGCTCGCGACAACGTCGCGCTCGACCGGCTTGCGGACGAATGCGCCAAACGACGCTCGCCCGCGCTTTGCGTTACCGGAATCGTGACCGGACATCAATGCTCCTTGCAGCCGGCACGACCGGCACACCGCGCCATGTTAGGCGGCCGGTTGCGCCTTTTGCGCTTCCTTCACGAGACGCTGGACGGTCGGCGACAGTTGCGCGCCAACACCTTGCCAGTACGTCAGGCGATCCTGAGCGATACGCAGCGATTCGCCCTTCGTGGCGACCGGGTTGTAGAAGCCGACGCGTTCGATGAAGCGGCCGTCACGACGGTTGCGCGAATCGGTAGCAACGATGTTGTAGAACGGGCGCTTCTTCGAGCCGCCGCGAGCCAGACGGATGATAACCATATGAAATCCTTCGGGGAAACCGGGTTCGAAACTACTGAAACGTGCGATTATAGCCGGAAACCAAAGCCACAACAAACACTTACGCGCAAAAATTCCGCGGACGCCGTATTCGCCGGGCATACAATCGACGTGTTCACGACGCTCCCCGCCGCCATGTCGCTATTTCGCGTCGCCCCGGTGTGCCGCGCGCAGCATCGCCTCACGGGCCTGCTGACCGGTTTCGTCCTCTGCCTCGCAGCCACTGCGGCTTGCGCCGCACCGCCGGTGGGCGAACTCGTCGTGCCGCCCGGCTTCCACGTCGACATACTGACCGACGCCGTGCCGACCGCCCGCGAAATGGCGTGGTCGCCGCGCGGGATCCTGTATGTCGGCTCGCGGGAAGGCCGCGTGCATGCCTTCGTGATGCAGGAGGGCCGGATCACTGCCCGCTACGTGATCGCATCGGGGCTCGACATGCCCGTCGGTGTCGCGTATCGCGACGGCGCGCTCTATATCTCCGCCGTGTCGCGCATCCTGCGCCTCGACCACATCGACGACCGGCTCGCCAGGCCGCCCGCGCCGGCGGTCGTAACGGACGCGCTGCCGACCGATCATCATCACGGCTGGAAATTCATCGCGTTCGGCCCCGACGGCAAGCTCTACGTGCCGACCGGCGCGCCGTGCAACGTGTGCCTCGCCGATCGCAGCCGCTACGCGATCATCGCACGCATGAACGCCGACGGCAGCGGCCGCGAGGTATTTGCCCGCGGCGTGCGCAATACCGTCGGCTTCGCATGGCACCCCGACTCGGGCGAGCTGTGGTTCACCGACAACGGGCGCGACCTGATGGGCGACGACGTACCCGACGACAAGCTCAACCGCGCGCCGCGCGCAGGCCTCGACTTCGGCTTTCCTTACTGTCATGGCGGCGACACGCCCGACCCCGAATTCGGGAGCGTCGACGTGTGCCGCCGCCATGTGCCGCCCGTGCTGAAACTCGGCGCGCACGTGGCGGCACTCGGCATGCGCTTCTATACGGGACCGATGTTCCCGGCGTCGTATCGCAACAACGTCTTCATTGCCGAGCACGGTTCGTGGAATCGCAGCACGAAGGTCGGCTATCGCGTGATGCGCGCGGTCGTGTCGGCCGACGGCAGCCACGCGCGCCAGACACCGTTCATCACGGGCTGGCTGCGCGCGGACGGCACCGTGTGGGGACGCCCGGCCGACGTGCTGCCGCTGCCGGACGGCTCGCTGCTCGTCAGCGACGACTATGCAGGCGCCATCTACCGCGTCACCTATGCGGCACCTTGACGCAGGCGAGGGGTGACCGGGCCCGACGGGGCATCGTAGAATGCGTGCCGGGCCGAGCGCCCCGCGCCGGCCTGCCGGCCGCCACGCCAACGATAATCCGCCGCCAGCCATGTCCAGCAGCACCGCACCGTCCCGCCGCTTCCGCTCCAAGACGCTCACCGCCGCCCTCGCGTTCCTGCTCGGTTCGCTCGGCGCGCACCGCTTCTACCTGTACGGCCTGCGCGACGTGTACGGCTGGGCGCACCTGCTCGCGACGCTCGTCGGGATTCCGGGTTTCATGCTGCTCGCCGCGACCCAGCGCAGCGCCAGCCTCGGCTGGTGGCTCGCCGTGCCGGGTGCGATCTCGCTGCTTGCCGCGTTCCTCGCCGCGCTCGTCTACGGCCTGCGCCCCGACGAGAAATGGGACGCGCAATTCAATGCCGATACGGGCAAGCACAGCCGGTCGGGCTGGACGGTGATCTTCATCGTGATCTTCTCGCTGCTGATCGGCGCGTTCCTGCTGATGACCGCGCTCGCGCTGTCGTTCCAGACGTATTTCGAATCGCAAGTCGAAGCGGCGAAGCAGATTTCGCAGTAAGCGCCGACGCGCACCGGTCAGAACAGGCTCAACTGCATGTCGTCACGCGACTTCGCGCTGGTTGCGCCCACCACGGTGCGCCGAGTGGCCACCGCGGCCGCCGGCGCGCCGCGAAACTGCGACAGATCCAGAATGCCGTTCGTGCGCTCGTTCAACCCGAGCCGCTTGACGGCCTGACGGAAACGCTGCCGCAACAGGTCGGCCCAGATCCCCTCGCCCTTCATCCGTTTCGAGAAATCCGAGTCGTAGTCCTTCCCGCCGCGCATGTCGCGCACACGGTTCATCACGCGCTCCGCGCGATCGGGGAAATGCGCGGTGAGCCAGTTCCTGAACAGCGGCGCGACCTCCCACGGCAGCCGCAGGACGATATAGCTCGCATGCGTCGCGCCTGCTTCCGCGCAGGCTTCCAGCACGCGCTCCATGTCCGGCTCGGTGACGAACGGGATCATCGGTGCAATGCTGACACCCACCGGCACACCCGCGTCGCGTAATGCGCGGATCGTACGCAGCCGGCGCGCCGGCGTCGCCGCACGCGGCTCGAGCGTGCGTGCGAGATCGGCATCGAGCGTCGTGATCGTGACCGCCGCCATCACCTGCCCGCGCTCGGCCATCGGGACAAGCAGGTCGAGATCGCGCTCGATCAGCGACGATTTCGTGATCGCGGCGAACGGCAACCCGCGATCGTGCATCACCTGGATCACGCTGCGCGTGATGCGCAGGTCGCGCTCGACCGGCTGGTATGCGTCGGTGTTGACGCCGAGCGCGATCGGCTCCGGCACGTAACGCTTGCGCGAAATCTCGCGCTCGAGCAGTTCGGCCGCATTGACCTTCGCATAGATGCGACTCTCGAAATCGAGCCCCGGCGACAGGCCGAGATAGCTGTGGGTCGGCCGTGCAAAGCAGTAGATGCACCCGTGCTCGCAGCCGCGATACGGATTGAGCGACACGCTGAACGGAATGTCCGGCGACTGGTTGTGCGTCAGGATGCTCTTCGCACGTTCCTCGAACACCTGGGTGCGCAGCGGCGCGGGCAGATCGGCGTCGTCCGATTCGTGCGCCCAGCCGTCGTCGACCGCTTCGCGCAGCGCCGTTTCGTACCGCCCCTGGAGGTTGTCGACCGCACCGCGCCCCTTGCGGGGCGCCGGCGGCGCTATCGGAAATTCGTTGTCGGACCGGCCGTCCATGCGCTCACCCATTCGCCTGCACCCAATACTGTATATTTATACAGTATTGGGTGCAGCATGCCAAGGGCGAGATAAGGGGTCTGACAGCGGGGCCGGCAAGCTGCCGCCGCTGCGGTCATTGGCCGACCGAAATCGTCAGCGTTTCCTTGATTTCCTCCATCACGACATAGCTCTTCGACTGCACCGCGCCGGGCAGTTGCAGCAGGATGTCGCCGAGCAGCTTGCGATAGTCGGCCATTTCACCGATCCGCGCCTTGATCAGGTAGTCGAAGTCGCCGGACACGAGATGGCATTCGAGCACCTCGTCGATCTTCATCACTTCGCGACGGAACTGCTCGAACATGTTGCCGCCCTTGTGGCCGAGCGTGATCTCGACGAATACCAGCAACGCGGCGCCGAGCTGGCCCGGATCGACGCGTGCGTGATAGCCGGTGATGACGCCGTCGCGCTCCATGCGCCGCACGCGTTCGATGCACGGCGTCACGGTCAGCCCGACCTGTTCCGCGAGGTCCTTCATCGCCATCCGGCCGTCGTCCTGCAGCAGTTTGAGGATGCGGCGGTCGAGCTTGTCGAGCGAGCGTACTGGCTGGCGTTGCGTTCTCATTTATTTATTCTGAAAACCTGAAAAATACGATAACAAAACCTACACATTCGACAATACCATAGCTCAAAAAACTAGATCAGCTAGAGGTTACACGGAGACGCAGGTGCGCCCGGCCTCGACCTGATCCCTTCCATCTGGAGCAGCTATGCGAGTCGTCATTCTGGGCAGCGGTGTGGTGGGCGTGGCAAGCGCGTATTACCTCGCGCGCGCCGGTCATGAAGTCACGGTGATCGACCGCGAGGCCGGCCCGGCGCTGGAGACGAGCTTCGCGAACGCCGGCCAGATCTCGCCCGGCTATGCGGCTCCGTGGGCCGCGCCCGGCGTGCCGCTGAAGGCCGTCAAGTGGATGTTCGAGAAGCACGCGCCGCTCGCGATCCGCCTCGACGGCACGCGCTTCCAGCTCCAGTGGATGTGGCAGATGCTGCGCAACTGCACGGCCGACCGCTATGCAGTCAACAAGGGCCGCATGGTCCGCCTCGCCGAATACAGTCGCGATTGCCTGCAGGCGCTGCGCGCCGATACCGGCATCCAGTACGAAGGGCGCACGGGCGGCACGCTGCAACTGTTCCGCACGCAACAGCAACTCGACGGCGCGGCGAAGGACATCGCGGTGCTGCAGGAAGCAAACGTGCCGTTCGAACTGCTGTCGCCGACCGAGTTGAAGAACGCCGAACCGGCCCTCGCCGCCGTGTCGCACAAGCTGACGGGCGGCCTGCGCCTGCCGGGCGACGAAACGGGTGACTGCCAGTTGTTCACGACGCGCCTCGCGGCGCTCGCGGAATCGCTCGGCGTGAAGTTCCGCTACAACACGCCGATCGACGCGCTCGCGATCGCGGGCGGCAGGATCGCCGGCGTGCAGTGCGGCAGCGAGACGGTGCGCGCGGATGCGTATGTCGTGGCACTTGGCTCGTACTCGACCAGCTTCATCTCGAACCTGATGAAGATCCCCGTCTATCCGCTGAAGGGCTATTCGATCACCGCGCCGATCGTCAACGAGACGGCCGCCCCCGTATCGACGGTGCTCGACGAGACCTACAAGATCGCCATCACGCGTTTCGATCAGCGCATCCGCGTCGGCGGCATGGCCGAGATCGTCGGCTTCGACAAGAACCTGCGCGCCGCGCGCCGCGAAACGCTCGAAATGTGCGTGAACGACCTGTTCCCTGGCGGCGGCGATACGTCGAAGGCAACGTTCTGGACGGGCCTGCGCCCGATGACGCCGGACGGCACGCCGATCGTCGGCCGCACGCCGGTCTCGAACCTGTTCCTGAACACCGGCCACGGCACGCTCGGCTGGACGATGTCGTGCGGGTCGGGCCAGTTGCTCGCCGACCTGATCTCGGGCAAGAAGCCGGCGATTCAGGCCGACGACCTGTCGGTGCATCGCTACCTGAAGGACGTGGCCGGCCAGACGCGCCCGGCATACGCATAAGTCGGAACGGCCCGCGGCGACGCAGGACGGTCGGCATCGATGGAAAGGCGCCCCTTGGGGCGCCTTTTTCGTTGCAGCGAACGCGTTGCCGGCGCGCAACGGGGCTGGCGTCAGCGCGCGCAAATTCGTTGCCCTTCTCGCCGACGATCGACGCTGCGGGCCCACTTGCCTGCACGAGGGCATGCTCCGCGCAGCGTTGCGCAATCGCGACTCTGTGTATTGCAGCCCCCCGCCCTCGTCTGCATGCCACAAAAAAAGGGGCGCTCATCGCGCCCCTTGTCTTGCTGCGTGCTTGCCGCCGAAGCGGCCTGCCGCGTCAGCCGAGCTCGCTCACGAGCTCCGGCACGAGCGCGAACAGATCGCCGACGAGGCCGTAGTCGGCCACGCTGAAGATCGGCGCTTCGGGATCCTTGTTGATCGCGACGATCACCTTCGAATCCTTCATGCCGGCCAGGTGCTGGATCGCACCCGAGATGCCGACCGCGATATACAGCTGCGGTGCGACGATCTTGCCGGTCTGGCCGACCTGGTAGTCGTTCGGCACGAAACCCGCATCGACTGCCGCGCGCGAAGCGCCGAGTGCCGCCGACAGCTTGTCGGCCAGCGGCTCCAGCACCTTCGTGTAGTTCTCGCCGCTGCCCAGACCGCGGCCGCCCGACACGATGATCTTCGCGCTGGTGAGCTCCGGACGGTCCAGCTTCGTCACTTCACGGCTCACGAACTGCGACTTGCCTGCGTCGGCTGCCGCTTCGATCTTCTCGACCGATGCGCTGCCGCCTTCGGCTGCAACCGGATCGAAACCCGTCGCACGCACCGTGATCACCTTGATCGGGTCGCTCGACTGCACCGTCGCGATCGCGTTACCTGCGTAGATCGGGCGCTCGAACGTGTCGGCCGAATCGACCGCCGTGATGTCCGAGATCTGCGCGACATCAAGCTTCGCGGCGATGCGCGGCGCGATGTTCTTGCCGTAGGCCGTCGCCGGCGCGAGGATGTGCGAATAGTCCTTCGCGATGTTCAGCGCGGTCGCTTCGACGTTTTCCGCGAGGCCCGCTTCGAGCTGCGGCGCGTCGGCCAGCAGCACCTTGCTGACGCCTGCAATCTTCGCCGCTGCGTCTGCAGCCGCCTGCGCGTTGTGGCCCGCGACCAGCACGTGGATGTCGCCGCCAATCTTCGCTGCCGCCGCCACCGTATTCAGCGTCGCGGCCTTGATCGACGCGTTGTCGTGTTCTGCAATCACCAGAATCGTCATTTCTTTCCGCTCCCTCTTACAGCACCTTGGCTTCGGTCTTCAGCTTCTCGACCAGCGTCTTCACGTCCGGCACCTTCACGCCGGCTGCGCGCTTCGGCGGCTCGACCACCTTCAGCGTCTTCAGACGCGGCGCGACGTCCACGCCCAGGTCTTCCGGCTTCACGGTTTCCAGCGGCTTCTTCTTCGCCTTCATGATGTTCGGCAGCGTCACGTAGCGCGGCTCGTTCAGGCGCAGGTCGGTCGTGACCACCGCCGGCAGCGTCAGCGACAGCGTTTCCGCGCCGCCGTCGACTTCACGCGCAACCGTGGCCTTGCCGTCGGCGATCGTCACCTTTGACGCGAACGTCGCTTGCGGCAGACCGGCCAGCGCGGCCAGCATCTGGCCCGTCTGGTTCGAATCGTCGTCGATTGCCTGCTTGCCGAGGATCACCAGCTGCGGCTGCTCCTTGTCGACCAGCGCCTTCAGAATCTTCGCGACGGCCAGCGGCTCGACGCTGTCGTTCGATTCGACCAGGATTGCTCGATCCGCGCCAATCGCCAGCGCCGTGCGCAGCGTTTCCTGCGCTTGCGTGACACCGACCGACACCGCAATCACTTCGGTCGCGACGCCCGCTTCCTTCAGGCGCACGGCTTCTTCCACCGCGATTTCGTCGAACGGGTTCATCGACATCTTCACGTTCGCGATGTCGACGCCCGTGTTGTCCGACTTCACGCGGACCTTCACGTTGTAATCGACCACTCTTTTCACTGGCACCAGGATTTTCATGCACACGCTCCAAAGTTACGAATACGACCAGAGGCCATTCTATAGCGAGGCCTCATGACTGCGCGGCCCAGCGGACCCATCCATCGCGGCTATCGAGGATAGCGCTCCTCTTCGGCGCGCCGGCAATAGCGAACGGTCGTTCTATTTTAAAAGAGAAAAAACCCGGACGCAAAGCCCGGGTTTTCGATCATCGCCTCTAATCGTCGCCGGGCGCGCCCTATACATCGTGTTACCAGGCGGCGATGACCGCCCCGCCGAACTTCTGTTCGATGAACTGCTTCACTTCCGCGGAATGGTAGGCCGCGACCAGTTTCGCGACCCACGGCTTGCTCCGGTCGGCCTCGCGAATCGCGAGAACGTTCGCGTACGGGCCGTTCGGGCCCTCGATCGCGATCGCGTCCTGCTTCGGTTTCAACCCCGCTTCCATCGCGTAGTTGGTGTTGATCGCGGCCGCGTCGACGTCGCCGAGCGAGCGCGGAATCTGCGCCGCATCGAGCTCGACGATCTTCAGCTTGCGCGGATTGTCGACGATGTCGAGCGGCGTCGCCTTGAGGCCAGCGTCCGCGCGCAGCTTCAGCAGCCCCTGCTTCTGCAGCAACAGCAGCGCGCGGCCGCCGTTGGTCGGGTCGTTCGGCACCGCGACGCGCGCGCCGGGCTTGAGCTCGGCCAGCGACTTCACGCGCTTCGAATAGATACCCATCGGGAACGTGACAGTCTCGGCAACCTTGATCAGCTTGTAGCCGCGATCCTTCACCTGCGCCTGCAGATACGGATCGTGCTGGTAGCTGTTCGCGTCCAGATCGCCCGACGCGAGCGCCGCGTTCGGCTGCACGTAATCGGAGAATTCGACGACGCGGATGTCGAGGCCGCTCTTGGCCGCGACCTTCTTCACCACGTCCATGATCTGCGCGTGCGGGCCGCCCGTCACGCCCACCTTGATGGTTTCGGCCTGGGCATGTGCACTCGCGAACAGCGCGGCCGCGCCGAGTGCGGCCGCGAACTTCAGCATGAAACGTCGTTGCATCGTCTCCCCCAATGGTTGGATGTCGTTTTTACTTGTGGCTCAGCCGGCGCACGAGCCAGTCGCCGAACGATTGCACGATCTGCACGAACACGATCAGGATCGCGACGACCGTCCACATCACTTCCGGCAGATAGCGCTGGTAACCGTAGCGGATCCCCAGATCGCCGAGCCCGCCGCCGCCGATCGCACCGGCCATCGCCGAATAGCCGACGAGCGACACGAACGTGATCGTCAGGCCCGCGACGATGCCCGGCAGCGATTCGGGCAGCAGCACCTTGAACACGATCTGCGACGTCGTCGCGCCCATCGACTGCGCGGCCTCGATCAACCCGCGGTCGACCTCGCGCAGCGCGGTCTCGACCAGCCGCGCGACGAACGGCGCGGCCGCGAGCGTCAACGGTACGACCGCCGCGGCCGTGCCGATCGACGACCCCGTGACGAGCCGCGTAAGCGGAATGACCGCGACCAGCAGGATGATGAACGGCGTCGAGCGCACCGCGTTCACGATGCCGCCGAGCACGCGATTCAAGCCGAGGTTCTGCAGCACGCCCTGGCGGTCGGTCAGGTACAGCAGCACGCCGAGCGGCAGCCCGACGAGCGCGCCGACCGCTCCCGAGATGCCGACCATGATCAGCGTCTCCCAGAACGACTGCACGAACATATCGAACATCTCACTCAACATACGAAAGCTCCTCTACCACCACACCTTGCTCGCGCAGGAACGCGAGCGCCTGCCCGACCTTGCCCGGTTCGCCGCCAGCGAGCACCGCGAGCGACCCGAACGCCTGACCCTGGATCTCGTCGATCTGGCCGTGCAGGATGTTGAAATCGAGTTCGTACCGGCGGATCGTCTCCGACAGGATCGGCTGGTCGACACCCGAGCCGGTGAACGCAAGCCGCAGCAAATGCCCGCTGCCCGTCTTCAGCCGCTCGGCCACCCGTGCCTTCAGCGCCGGCGGCAGCTCCTGCGCGATCACGTCGCCGATCAGCGCGCGCGTCACTTCGTGATGCGGCTGCAGGAACACGTCGATCACGCGGCCTTCTTCGACCACGCGGCCCGCGTCGAGCACCGCCACGCGATCGCACACCTGCTTGATCACTTCCATCTGGTGGGTGATCAGCACGATCGTCAGGCCGAGTTCGCGGTTGATGCGCTTCAGCAGATCGAGGATCGAGCGCGTGGTCTCGGGGTCGAGCGCCGACGTCGCTTCGTCCGACAGCAGCACCTTCGGCTTGCTCGCGAGCGCGCGGGCGATGCCGACGCGCTGCTTCTGGCCGCCGCTGATCTGGGCCGGATAGCGGTCCTTCTGCGCGGACAGCCCGACGAGGTCGAGCAGCGGCAGCACGGCCGCCTCGATGTCGGCTCGGCTTGCACCGGCCAGCTCGAGCGGCAGCGCGACGTTGTCGAACACCGTGCGTGACGACAGCAGGTTGAAGTGCTGGAAGATCATGCCGATTTCGCGGCGCGCTTCGCGCAGCGCGCCCGCCGGCAGCAGCGTGAGATCGCGTCCGCCGACGACGACGTTGCCTTCGGTCGGCCGCGTAAGCAGGTTGATGGTGCGCACGAGCGTGCTCTTGCCGGCGCCGCTTCGGCCGATGATGCCGAATACCTCGCCCTGCGGGATCGTCAGATTGACGTTGTGCAACGCGTCGACCCAGCCGGTCGGCCCGGGGAAACGCTGAGACAGATTGCGTAATTCGATCATGTAAACAAAACGGCGGCCGGCTGGCGAAGCCCGCCAGTCGGCCGCCGATGCATCTGGAATAGCCGGCGATTTTACCGCAAACGCCTCATTCCCCTTAATAATCGATTTCGATCTTTTCATAACCAGACGAAATTAGAGGGGCACTGCTGGCCCGCCTCGGGAATGCGGCGACTATGATCCGGAACACCGATGCCAACGAACAGGGGACCCGCCAGATGAACGCCACCACCACGCCGGCCGCCGCACCCGTCACCGCAGCACCGGAGCCGGCGTCGCCGCCCGCTCCGCGCATGGGCCGGCTGCGCACCATGGACGGACTCGAACTGGCGTCGTACCGCTGGCCGGCCGGCGACGGCACGGTGCCGCCGCGCGCGAGGATCGCGCTGGTGCACGGCCTCGCCGAGCATGCGGGCCGTTATGCGGCGCTGGCGGCCAGACTCAACGCGGCCGGCATCGACGTGCTGGCGATCGATCTGCGCGGGCACGGCCAGTCGCCCGGCAAACGCGCATGGGTCGAGCGTTTCGACGGTTACCTGAACGATGCGGATGCGCTCGTTGCCGAAGCCGCCTGCGGCGATACGCCGCTCTTCCTGATGGGGCACAGCATGGGCGGCGCCGTCGCGGCGCTGTATGCGATCGAACGCGTGCCCGCCCGCGGCCACGCGCTGGCCGGTCTCGTGCTGTCGAGCCCGGCGCTCGCGCCGGGGCGCGACGTGCCGCGCTGGATGCTTGCGATGAGCCGCTTCATCAGCCGCGCATGGCCGACCTTCCCCGCAATCCGGATTGATGCGGCGCTGCTGTCGCGCGATCCGGCCGTCGTCGCGGCCAATCGTGCCGATCCGCTTGTTCACCACGGCGCGGTGCCAGCGCGCACGGGTGCCGAAATCCTCGACGCGATGGCGCGCATCGAGCGCGGCCGCGGTGCGCTGCGCGTGCCGGTGCTCGTCTATCACGGCACCGAGGACAAGCTGACCGAGCCCGACGGGAGCCGCGCATTCGGCGCCCACGTCGGCTCGCCCGATCGCACGCTGACGCTATACGAAGGCGGGTTCCACGAGACGATGAACGATCTCGAGCGCGATCGCGTGATCGATGCGCTGATCGCGTGGATTCACGCGCGCGTGCCGGCGCGCTGAACGCGCGCGGCCGCGCTGCTGGTCAAATGCCGGCCAGCACGCGCAGGTGCGCGACGACGCTGCGGCCGAGCGCGGACAGGTTGTAGCCGCCCTCGAGACAGCTCACGATGCGGCCCTGCGCATGCCGGCGCGCGACGTCGACGACCTGCGCGGTCAGCCATTCGAAATCAGCCTCGACGAGACCGAGGTTGCCGATGTCGTCCTCGCGATGCGCATCGAAACCGGCCGACACGAACAGCATCTGCGGCTTGAACGCGTCGAGACGCGGCAGCCAGAACATGTCGACCGCTTCGCGGATCGCCATCCCCTTACTGCGTGCTGGCATCGGCAGGTTGACCATGTTCGGCGCTTGATGATCGGCGCCCGAGAACGGGTACAGCGGATGCTGGAAGAAGCTGCACATCAGCACGCGCTCGTCGTTCGCGAACGCGGCTTCGGTGCCGTTGCCGTGGTGCACGTCGAAATCGATGATCGCGACGCGCTCGATACCGTGGACGTCGAGCGCATGCCGCGCGGCGATCGCCACGTTGTTGAAGAAGCAGAAGCCCATCGCACGCGCGGGTTCCGCGTGATGGCCGGGCGGCCGAACGCTGCAGAACGCATTCGCGTAGCGGCCTTCGATCACCGCGTCGGTCGCCGCGATCGCGGCGCCGGCCGCGCGCAGTGCGGCACGCCACGTGTCGCGGTTCATCAGCGTGTCGGGATCGATCTCGACGTAGCCGTCGACGGGCGTCATGCTGCGGATGTAATCGATATGGGCCTGCGTATGCACGCGGCCCAGCGCCACCTCGCTCGCGAACGGGGCGGTTTCATGCACGATCAGGTCGTCGATGCGGCTCGCGATCAGTTGATCCTGGATCGCCGACAGTCGGGCCGGGCATTCCGGATGCCATTCCCCCATCTCGTGCAGCATGCAATCGGGGTGCGTATAGAAGGCGGTTGCCATAAGCTGTCATCCGCGACGCAAGGTGCGCCACGAGTCTCCATCAATGATGTTCATCGTCTGCCGCGAATTCGCCGCTAACTTACCACAACGGTGCGCTGCTTCGCCCCGGCACGCAGGATGCGTCGGGTATACTGCGCCGAAACCCATCGCCCTGTCCGCCCGCTTCGACATGAATTCCAGCAAGCCTGCCGCCCTTCTCTCCGCACTGTTGCGCGTTCGCGTTTCGCTCGTTGCCGCTGCCGTCGCCGCTACGCTGGCCGCCGCGCCCGCCGTCGCGCAGACGCAGCCTGCGAAGTCCTCCGGCACGCGCGTCGCGCAGGCGCAACCAGAGCAGCCGGCGCCGCAAGGCCAGACCTTCGAAGAGGAAATCGTTCCGCAGCGTTATGCGAACAACGCGAAGGTCGATGCGTTCATCGACGAGATGGTGAGCCGCAACGGCTTCGATTCCGCGAGCCTGCATGCGCTGTTCTCGCGCATCAGCTACTCGGCCACCGCCGTGAAGCTCGTGAAGCCGGCGCCGACGCCTTCGGTGAAGAACTGGAGCGTCTATCGTTCGCGCTTCATCGAACCGATCCGCATCAACGCGGGCGTGAAATTCTGGAAGGCGAACCAGGCGACGCTGCAGCGCGCGTCCCGGGAATTCGGCGTGCCGCCCGAAGTGATCGTCGGCATCATCGGTGTCGAAACGATCTACGGCCGCTACATGGGCAACTTCCGCGTGCTCGATACGCTGACCACGCTCACGTTCGACTATCCGGACACGCCGAATCGCGACAGCCGCCAGGCAACGTTCCGCAAGAACCTCGAGGACTTCCTGGTCTGGACCCGCGACAACCAGCTCGACCCGACCACCGTGCTCGGCTCGTACACGGGCGCGATCGGCATCCCGCAGTTCCTGCCGAGCAGCATCCGTGAATATGCGGTCGACTACGACGGCGGCGGCCACGTCGATCTGCGCAGCAGTCCTGCCGATGCGATCGGCAGCGTCGCGAACTACCTGAAACAGCATGGCTGGGAGACCGACCGCCCGGTGGTCTGGCGCATCACGCCCGACACGGGCAGCCTCGGCATCGCGCAGGCAGCCGCGGACGGTCAGCCCGAGCCGCACTGGGCGCTGTCGCAACTGCTGCGCGCCGGCATGACCCTCAACGAACCGATGGTCAACATCACGACCGAAGCCGGCACGCCGGTCACCGTGGTCGACCTGCCGTCGCCGGGACGCGCGACCGAATACATGCTCGGCCTGAAGAATTTCTACGTGCTGACGCGCTACAACCGGAGTTTCTTCTATGCGCTCACCGTGTACCAGCTCGGCGAAGCCGTGAAGGCTCAGATGGAAGCGAACGGCGCGCTGCCGCTGCCTGCCGCGGATACGGAAACGCCGGCGCAGTAAGCACGGCCACGCAAAGAAAAAACGCCGCTGATGCGGCGTTTTTTTATCGCTAGACCCTGCGGATGCCGATCAGGCTCAGGCAGGAAACACGCCGGTCGACAGATAGCGGTCGCCGCGGTCGCAGACGATGAACACGATCGTCGCGTTCTCGACCTGGCGGGCGATGCGCATCGCGACTTCGCATGCGCCGCCCGACGAGATGCCGGCAAAGATGCCTTCGACGGCCGCGAGCCGACGCGCCATCGTTTCCGACGCGGCCTGGCTCACGCTCTCGACCCGATCGACGCGGCTGCGATCGAAGATCGTCGGCATGTAGGCTTCCGGCCATTTGCGAATGCCTGGAATGCGCGACCCTTCTTCCGGCTGCGCGCCGACGATCTCGATCGCCGGATTCTGTTCCTTCAGATAGCGCGACGTGCCCATGATCGTGCCCGTCGTGCCCATCGCCGACACGAAGTGCGTGATGCGCCCTTCGGTATCGCGCCAGATCTCCGGGCCCGTTCCTTCGTAGTGCGAGACCGGATTGTCGGGGTTCCCGAACTGATCGAGGATCACGCCCTTGCCTTCGCGCTGCATCTGCTCCGCGAGGTCGCGCGCCAGTTCCATCCCGCCCTTTACCGGCGTCAGGATGATTTCGGCGCCGTAAGCGGCCATGCTCTGGCGACGCTCGACCGACAGGTCCTCCGGCATGACCAGCACCATCTTGTAGCCACGGATCGCCGCGGCCATCGCGAGCGCGATGCCCGTGTTGCCGCTCGTCGCCTCGATCAGCGTATCGCCCGGCTTGATGCGACCGCGCGCCTCGGCCTTGCTGATCATCGACAGCGCCGGGCGATCCTTCACGGAACCAGCCGGATTGTTGCCTTCCAGCTTGGCGAGCACCACGTTGTTGCGTGCGCGAATCTCGTCGTCCGGCAGGCGGACCAGTTGCACGAGCGGCGTGTTGCCGATCGTGTCTTCGATAGTTTTGTAAGCCATGGAGATACCGTGAGTGCGAGGCCGATCAATCAATTGATTGTAAACCAGCGCGGAGGCTCGCGCCGGCAACCCCTTTGCGACGATGGAATAGGTCTGCCGCACGCGGCATGACGCAAAAAACCCGCGGCATGCCGCGGGAAGCCGTCGCAACACGGCGACTGAAGGAGCCTTTCGTCTCGTATGCGTTACTTCTGCGCAGTGCGGGCAGGCGCCGCGGCAGGTCTCGCCGCAGCCGGCTTGCCCGCGGCCGATGCCGTCGCAACCGAACCGGCCGCGCCGATCGTCAACCCTTCCTGCTGAAGGCGCTCGACCGTATGGCCGCCCATGCCTTTCACGCGCGACGCGAGATCTTCTGCATTCCTGAACGGGCCGCGTGCGCCGCGCTCGTCGAGAATCGCCTTTGCCCGCGCGGGACCGATGCCCTTGATGCCGACGAGTGCATCTTCGTTCGCGGTGTTGACGTCGACGGCCGCCCATGCCGACGCGATCGCGCCGAGCATCGCGGCCGCGGCAAACCATTTTTTGATCATGTGCTGGATCTCCGATGAAAACGATCGGCGGCTGCCGACCGTGAGACCCAGTCTAGCGATGCGGCGCGTGCGTTTAAACCTGGCCGGACAGCCAACGCACGTAGCGGTCGACACCTTCCTGCACCGTCAGGAACGGCGCATCGTAACCGGCACCACGCAGCTTCGTCTGGTCGGCCTGCGTGAAGCACTGGTACTTGCCGCGCAGCGCGTCGGGGAACGCCACATATTCGATCAGCCCTTGCTCGACCTGCTGCGCGAGCGTCAGCGGCGGCAGGTTGTCGAGCGCGCGCAACGTGTTCACGACCGTCGATGCGACGTCGTTGAACGGTTGCGCACGGCCGGTGCCGAGGTTGAAGATGCCCGACTTCTCCGGATGATCGAAGAAGAACAGATTCACTTTCGCGACGTCCTCGACCGACACGAAGTCGCGCGTCTGCTCGCCCGGCGCATAACCGTTGTATTCGCCGAACAGCTTGACCTTGCCTTCCGCGCGGAACTGGTTGAAGTTGTGGAACGCGACCGATGCCATGCGGCCCTTGTGCGTCTCGCGCGGGCCGTACACGTTGAAGTAGCGGAACCCGGCGATCTGGCTCTTCGCGCTCGGCAGCACGCGGCGGATCACCTGGTCGAACAGGAACTTCGAATAGCCGTAGACGTTCAGCGGCGCCTCGACCTCGCGCTCCTCGACGAACCGCGTCGAGCCGCCGTAGGTCGCGGCCGACGACGCGTACAGGAACTGCGCGCCCTGCGCGAGGCACGCATCGAGCACCGCGCGGCTGTAGCGGAAGTTGTTGTCCATCATGTAGCGGCCGTCGGTTTCCATCGTGTCCGAACAGGCGCCTTCGTGGAACACCGCGCGTACCTTGCCGAAATCGCCGCGCGTGAAGCGCTCGACGAATTCCGTCTTGTCGAGATAGTCGTCGATCTCGCAATCGACGAGGTTGCGGAACTTGTCCGCGCGCGTCAGATTGTCGACTGCGATGATGCGCGACTCGCCGCGCTCGTTGAGCGCCTTGACGATGTTCGCGCCGATAAAACCGGCTGCGCCGGTGACGATGATGGTCATGATCGTTCTGCCTGAAAAATTACGAGACATCCGTGCGGCGCGCCGCCGAATGCGCTCAGTGAAACAGTTCGTCGTAGTCTACCGTGGCCGTACCGAGCTTGCCGACGACGATGCCTGCCGCACGGTTCGCGAGCACGACGGCATCGACGAGCGGCACGCCAGCACCGAGCATCGTCGCGACCGTCGCGATCACGGTATCGCCCGCGCCGGACACGTCATACACCTCGCGCGCGAGCGCCGGGGCATGCAGTTCGCCCGCTGCGGAAAAAAGCGTCATCCCCTCTTCCGAACGCGTGAGCAGTAGCGCGTCGAGATCGAGATCCGCACGCAGCCTGGCGACACGCTCGCGCAAGTCGTCTTCCGATTGCCACTGACCGACGACTTCGCGCAACTCGGCGCGGTTCGGCGTGATCAGCGATGCGCCGCGATAGCGCGCCCAGTCGCCGCCCTTCGGATCGACGAGCACCGGCTTGCCGGCCGCGCGGGCCTTTTCGATCATCGTCGTCACGTGCGTCAGGCCGCCTTTCGCGTAATCCGACATCAGCACGACGTCATGCTGCGGCAGCAGTGCATCGAAACGCGCGAGCCCGGCGAGCAATACCTCGTGCGTGGGCACCGCCTCGAAGTCGACCCGCAATAATTGCTGCTGACGCGCGAGCACGCGCAGCTTGATCGTCGTCGGCAGCGACGCATCGCGCTCGAGATGAGGCGTCACGCCGCTGCTGTCGAGCAACTCGACAATCCGCTCGCCCGGTTCGTCGCAGCCGACCACGCACAGCAACCCGGCCTGACCGCCAAGCGTCACGGCGTTGCGCGCGACGTTGGCCGCGCCGCCGAGGCGCTCCTCCTGACGCTGCACATGCACGACGGGAACCGGCGCTTCCGGCGAAATGCGGTCGACGTTGCCGAACCAGTAGCGGTCGAGCATCACGTCCCCGACGACGAGCACGCGCGAACCCGCGAGCTGCGCACGCGGTACCGGCACCACTTCTCGAAGGGTAGTCATCGTGCGTTCATCCACGGGAGAGGGACTGGGGAGCGACATGCGGACGCCCGATCGCATGGTAGTCGATGCCAAGTTCGGCCATCGCGTCCGGCTCGTACAGGTTGCGCCCGTCGAAGATCACCGGCGCCTTCAGTTCGGCCTTCAGGCGCGTGAAATCCGGGCTCCTGAATTCCTTCCACTCGGTGACGATCACGAGCGCATCCGCGGCGGTCACGGCTGCGTCCTGGGTATCGACGAAATGGAGGCGCGCAAGCGCGTCGGAAGCCTCGCCAAGATCGAGCGCGAACACACGGCGCGCTTCTTCGATCGCGACCGGATCGTACGCCCGCACGGTCGCGCCGCGCTCGAGCAGCGCGGCGATCAGCCGGCGGCTCGGCGCCTCGCGCATGTCGTCCGTATTCGGCTTGAACGCGAGGCCCCAGACCGCGAATTCGCGACCGGTCAGGTCCGCGCCGAAGCGCTGTTCGATCTTGCCGATCAGCACATCCTTCTGCGCGGAGTTGGCGGCCTCGACGGCCTCCAGGATGCGCAGCGGCTGGCCGTTTTCGCCCGCGGTGCGGATCAGTGCCTGCACGTCCTTCGGGAAGCACGAGCCGCCGTAACCGACGCCCGCGTACAGGAAGTGATAGCCGATGCGCGGATCGGAGCCGATCCCACGGCGCACGGCTTCGATGTCGGCGCCGACCTTGTCGGCGAGATTCGACATCTCGTTCATGAACGAGATGCGCGTCGCGAGCATCGCATTCGCCGCATACTTGGCGAATTCCGCCGAACGCACGTCCATGTAGATCGTGCGCTCGTGGTTGCGGTTGAACGGCGCATACAGCTTCTTCATCTTCTCGCGCGCCACCGTGCCCGTCTCGTCGTCGTCGACGCCGATGATGATTCGGTCCGGGCGCATGAAGTCCTCGACTGCCGCGCCTTCCTTCAGGAATTCCGGATTCGATACGACCGAGAACTGGTGCGCGACGCTGCCCGCGAGCCCGCGAGCGCCGAGCGCCTCGTCGACCACGGCATGCACGCGCTGCGCGGTGCCGACCGGCACCGTCGACTTGTCGACGATCACCTTGAAACTCGTCATGTGACGGCCGATGTTGCGCGCGGCCTCGAGCACGTATTGCAGGTCGGCCGACCCGTCCTCGTCAGGCGGCGTGCCGACCGCGATGAACTGGATCTCGCCGTGCGCGACGCTCGCCGCGATGTCGGTCGAGAAACGCAGACGTCCTGCCGCGCGGTTGCGCGCAATGATGTCCAGCAAGCCCGGTTCGTGAATCGGCATCCCGCCGTTGTTCAGGATGTCGATCTTGCGCTGATCGACATCCAGGCAAAAGACGTCGTGGCCGATCTCGGCGAGACAGGAGCCCGTGACAAGACCGACATAGCCGGTGCCGATGATGGTGATTTTCATAGATGTTCCGGTACGTCCCGGTAATTGACTAACTTGGCCGCCGGGCCGGACCCGGCGGCAACCGCAGCGCGTCGGCGCCGCACGCCGGGATCAGCCCGGCATCGCAGGTTCGACGCGGCGCGGTGCATAGGTTTCCCAGCCGCTGCATCCGGGACACTGCCAGTAGAAGAGCCGTGCCCGGAAACCGCAATTCTGGCACGTATAGCGTGGCAGATTTTTGGTGCGCTGCTTGATCAGCGCGCGCATCATTTCAAGTTCCTTACGGCGCGGCTCGTCGGCGGCCGCGATTTGCGCGTCCAGCAGGTGCAGCATGCCGGACAGGTTCGGCGACTTCTCCATCTGCGTGCGTGCGAGCGTATGCGCGGCCTCCTGGCCGCGCAACCCGGCGATGTGCTGATACGCGATTTCGAGCAGGTCGTTCGACGGATAACGCTCGACATAGCCCATCAGCAGCTCGGCACCCTCGACCGGTTTGCCGAGCGCGACATAGGCCTTCATCAGCTTGTCGGCGACGAGCGGCAGATAAGCCGGATTCTGCGCTTCGACGCGCTTCCAGTGCTCGATCGCGGCAGCGTGATCGGCCGCCGCCGAAGCTGCATCGCCGGACAGTATCGTCGCGCGCACGTTCTGCGGGTTCGCGGCAAGCGCGAGCTTCAGCTGTTCGGCCGCTGCCGCGGCGTTCTTGCGTTGCAGTGCGTCCTGCGCGAGTTCGCAATGGAACTGCGCGATTTCGATACCGAGCGGCTTGTCGCTCATCGACTCGATCCGCTTCGCGGTATCGATCGACTTGTTCCAGTCCTTCTCGATCTCGTAGATCGTCAGCAGCGCCCGCTGTGCACCCAGCGCGTAGTCGCCGTCGGCGAGCCGGTGGAAGGCCTCTTCGGCACGATCGAGCAGGCCGGCTTTCAGAAAATCCTGGCCGAGTTCATACAGCGCGTGGTCGCGCTCGTTCACCGGCAGGTCCGTGCGACTCAGCAGATTCTGGTGCACGCGGATCGCACGGTCCGTTTCACCGCGGCGGCGAAACAGGTTGCCGAGCGCGAAGTGCAGTTCGACCGTCTCGGGGTCGAGCTTCGCGACCTCGATGAACGCGTCGATCGCCTTGTCCGGTTGTTCGTTCAACAGAAAGTTCAGGCCGCGGAAATACGATCGCGGCAGGTTGGCGCTCTCCGACAGGAGGTTCTTCAGGTCATAGCGTGACGCCGCCCAGCCGAGCGCGAACGCCACCGGAATTGCGAGCAACCACCAGAAATCCAGATCCATGCGAAATATCGAAGCAGAGACGAAAACCGCGCGAGATTCGCGCGGCGTCCGTATTAAATGACGGGCGGCATCGGCGGCTGATCGACGACGACCGGGGTTTCGCGCGCAGCGCGCAGGTCGCGCTTCAGGCGTCCGTTCTCGAGGCGCAGACGGAAGATCGCCGGCAGCGCGGACAGCAGGCCGGCCAGCAGACCCACGACGAAGAACGCGAGGCCGATCAGGATCAGCGGCGCTTGCCATGCATAGCCGGCAAGGAAATTCAGCGTCGCGGTTTGCGTATTGGCCAGTGCGAGCACCAGCAGCAGCACGAACACCAATACCCGGATCAGCCAGACGATAAACTTCATGTAGCCCTCTCTTTGTTGAGGTTTGCCGTGACGCGCGACTCCCCTTCGCGACGCCGAATCGACCCGTATTGTAAAGGAAGCGTTTCCGCGTCACCGCACATCCTGTGGATGCGCGTTGCCACGCGGCCGCCGAAAACGAAAAAAGCGCCCGCAAGGGGCGCTTTTTTCTTCAGCCTTCGCCGGACAGATTCCGGGCAAACCGAACGACGCTCAACGCTCGTCGTCCGGATCATCAGCTTTCAGCGGCTCGCCGGCGCGGCCGTCGACGCGTTCGCGCAATTCCTTGCCGGGCTTGAAGTGAGGCACGAACTTCTCGGGCACCTGCACTTTCTCCCCCGACTTCGGGTTGCGTCCGACGCGCGCCGGGCGACGGTTGAGGCCGAAGCTGCCGAAACCCCGAATTTCGATGCGATGCCCTTTCGACAGGGCGTCGGACATCGCATCGAGCATCGTTTTCACCGCGAAATCCGCATCCTTGAGGACAAGTTGCGGAAATCGCAGTGCCAGCTGCGCGACCAACTCGGATTTGGTCATACTTCAGCAGACCTCGTGAGGCTTACTGGTTCTGGCCGTCGAGCTTCGCCTTCAGCAGCGCGCCGAGGTTGGTCGTACCGGTCGCGGCAGCGCTCGAGTCGGACTGCAGGCCGCGGATCGCTTCCTGTTGTTCAGCCGAATCCTTCGCCTTGATCGACAGGTTGATGCCACGCGACTTGCGATCGATGTTGATCACCATCGCGTTGACCTTGTCGCCTTCCTTCAGCACGTTGCGTGCGTCTTCGACGCGATCCTGCGCAATTTCCGATGCGCGCAGGTAGCCTTCGATGTCGCCCGTCAGCGAGATGACCGCGCCCTTCGCATCGACCGTCTTCACCACGCCGTCGACGATCGAGCCCTTGTCGTTCATTGCAACGTAGTTGCTGAACGGGTCGCCTTCGAGCTGCTTGATGCCGAGCGAAATACGCTCCTTCTCGACGTCGATACCGAGCACGATTGCTTCGACTTCGTCGCCCTTCTTGTACTTGCGAACGGCTTCCTCGCCGGTTTCGCTCCACGACAGGTCCGACAGGTGGACCAGGCCGTCGATGCCGCCCGGCAGACCGATGAACACGCCGAAGTCGGTGATCGACTTGATTGCGCCCGTGATCTTGTCGCCCTTCTTGAAGTTGCGGCTGAAGTCATCCCACGGATTCGGCTTGCACTGCTTCATGCCGAGGCTGATACGACGACGATCTTCGTCGATCTCGAGGACCATGACTTCGACTTCGTCGCCCAGCTGGACAACCTTCGACGGCGCAACGTTCTTGTTGGTCCAGTCCATTTCCGACACGTGGACGAGGCCTTCGATGCCCGATTCCACTTCGACGAATGCGCCGTAGTCGGTGATGTTCGTGACCTTGCCGAACAGGCGCGTGCCCGACGGGTAACGGCGCGAGATGCCTTCCCACGGATCGTCGCCCAGTTGCTTGATGCCCAGCGAGACGCGGTTCTTCTCTTGGTCGAACTTGAGGATCTTCGCGGTGACTTCCTGGCCAACCGACAGGACTTCGCTCGGGTGACGCACACGACGCCATGCGATGTCGGTGATGTGCAGCAGGCCGTCGATGCCGCCGAGGTCGACGAACGCGCCGTAGTCGGTGATGTTCTTGACCACGCCGTTGACGATCGCGCCTTCCTTCAGCGTCTCGAGCAGCTTCGCGCGCTCTTCGCCTTGGGTTGCTTCGATCACTGCACGACGCGACAGCACGACGTTGTTACGCTTGCGATCGAGCTTGATCACGCGGAACTCGAGCGTCTTGCCTTCGTACGGGGTCGTGTCCTTGACCGGACGCGTGTCGACCAGCGAACCCGGCAGGAACGCGCGGATGCCGTTGACCATCACGGTCATGCCGCCCTTCACCTTGCCGGTGATCGTGCCGGTGACGAGTTCGTTGTTGTCGAGGGCCTTTTCCAGCGACAGCCACGATGCAAGGCGCTTCGCCTTGTCGCGCGACAGGATCGTGTCGCCGTAGCCGTTTTCGAGTGCGTCGATCGCGACGGACACGAAATCGCCCGACTGCACCTCAACCTCGCCCTGATCGTTCAGGAATTCCTCGATCGGAATGTAAGCCTCGGACTTCAGGCCTGCATTGACGACCACGAAGTTGTGGTCGACGCGCACGACTTCGGCGGAAATCACTTCGCCGGCGCGCATGTCTTGGCGGGTCAGCGACTCTTCGAACAGAGCCGCAAAGGATTCGGTATTCGGGGTGGAGGTTTGCAGGTCGGACATAAAAATCTGATTGTGCATGGATCGCTGTGCCACGCCGGCCGAAATGGCAGGCTGAAAGGGCCAGATCGAATTCCACACGGGGTTAAGGGTTCGAAACACGCTTCGCGCTCAAGCGCGAAGCACCTACAACCACCCGCCTTCTCAGGCGGGCTGGCCGAGCGCCCGGTACCACTGCAGCACCTGGTCGACAGCTTCATCGACCGAAAGCGCCGACGTATCGAGCAGCTCGGCATCTGCCGCAGGCTTCAGTGGCGCCGCTGCGCGATTGCTGTCGCGCGCGTCACGTTCACGAAGATCCCGGAGCAAGTCATCTATATTAGCAGAAAAACCTTTTTGCATCAATTGCTTATGCCGTCTGGTCGCGCGCGCCTCGGCGCTGGCCGTCAGGAACACCTTCAGCACGGCGTCCGGGAAGATCACGGTGCCCATGTCGCGCCCGTCGGCGACGAGGCCCGGCGTCTTGCGAAACGCGCGCTGGCGCGCGACGAGCGCGGAACGCACCGGCCCGTGCACGGCAATCGCCGACGCGCGGTTGCCGACCGCTTCGGCGCGGATGTCGTTCGACACGTCGACGCCGTCGAGCTGCGCGCAGCCCTCGCGGAACGTGATGTGAAGATCGTCGATCAGCTTCACGAGCGCATCGATGTCCTCCGCCGCGATGCCGTAGCGCACGCTCGCGAGCGCCGCGAGACGGTACAGCGCGCCGCTGTCGAGCAGGTGGAAGCCAAGATGCGCGGCGACGAGCGCCGCGACGGTCCCCTTGCCGGAAGCAGTCGGGCCGTCGATCGTGATGACGGGGGTCGGGTGAAAGGGTCGGGTCGATTTCATCGGGTGAGTCGGGTCAGGCTTTGGCGAGCGCGGCGAAGCGGTCGAAATAGTCGGGGAACGTCTTGCCGACGCACTTCGGATCGTTGATCCGCACGGGCACGCCGCCCAGGCTGACGAGCGAGAAGCACATCGCCATGCGGTGATCGTCATACGTATCGATCGCGGCATTCGGCGTGAGCCGTTGCGGCGGCGTGACGACCAGATAGTCGGCACCTTCCTCGACGATCGCGCCGACCTTGCGCAGCTCGGTCGCCATCGCCGCGATGCGGTCGGTTTCCTTCACGCGCCAGCTCGCGATATTGCGCAGCGTGCTCGTGCCGCTCGCGAACAGCGCCGCGACCGCGATGGTCATCGCCGCATCGGGAATCAGGTTGAAGTCCATGTCGATCGGATCGAGCTTGCCGTGGTCGTGACCGATGCCGCGCACCTCGATCCAGTCGTCGCCCATCGAGACGTTCGCCCCCATCTGCATCAGCGCATTCGCGAAGCCGACGTCGCCCTGGATGCTCGCGCGCCCCACGCCCTCGACGCGCAGCGGACCGCCGCCGAGCGCGCCGGCCGCGAGGAAGTACGATGCCGACGACGCATCGCCCTCGACCATGATGCGCCCCGGCGACCGGTAGCGGACGCCGGCCGGCACGACGAAGCGCTGCCAGCCGTCGCGCTCGACGGTCACGCCGAAGCGCTCCATCAGCCGGATCGTGATGTCGATGTACGGCTTCGAGATCAGCTCACCGTCGATTTCGACGACGGTCCTGCCATCCTTCGCCTTCACGAGCGGCAGCGTCATCAGCAGCGCGGTGAGGAACTGGCTCGACACGTCGCCGCGCACGCGGATCGGCGCGTCGACCGCGATCACCGCGGGCTTGATCCGCAGCGGCGGAAAGCCTTCGTTCTGCTCGTAGTCGATCTGCGCGCCGATCTGGCGCAGGCCGTCGACGAGGTCGCCGATCGGCCGCTCGTGCATGCGCGGCACGCCGTGCACGCGATAGTCGCCGCCGTTGATCGCGAGCGCCGCCGTCAACGGTCGCACCGCCGTGCCCGCATTGCCGAGGAACAGGTCGGCAGTCTTCGCGGTGAACGCGCCGCGCGTGCCGGTGACGACACAGGTGTCGCCGTCGCGCGCGAGCTTCACGCCGAGCTTGCCGAGCGCATCGAGCATCACGCGCGTGTCGTCGGAATCCAGCAGGTTGGTGATCGTCGTGTCGCCTTCGGCAAGCGCCGCGAGCAGCAGCACGCGGTTCGAGATGCTCTTCGAGCCGGGCAGGCGCACGGTGCCCGAAGCGCTGGAATACGGGCCGAGATCGAGATAGTCCATGGGAATCGTCCTGTTATTTCTTGACCGGTTCGGCAGCGGGCTGCGCGCCGCGCTCCTGCCATGCCTTGCGTGCGGCGCGCGAGCGCGTGAACACGGCTTCGAGCGCCGCGCCGTCGCCGGCGTCGATCGCAGCGCGCAGCCGTGCGAGCACGCGCGTGTAGCCGTCGAGCTCGTCGAGCAGCGCCGCGCGATTCGCGACGCACACGTCGCGCCACATTTCGGGACTCGACGCCGCGATCCGCGTGAAGTCGCGAAAGCCGCCCGCCGCGTACGAGAATTTCAGTTCGGCATCCGCCTCGCCGAGAATCTGCTCGACGAGCGCGAACGACAGCACGTGCGGCAGATGACTGATCGATGCGAACACGCGATCGTGCTGCTCGGTACTCATCGTGCGCACGTCGGCGCCGGCCGCCCGCCACATCGCGTCGATCCGCGCGACCGACGCGGGCGCGTTCTCCGGCAGCGGGCACAGCACGACGTTGCGGCCGACGTACAGATCCGGCAGCGCGGCTTCGACGCCGCTCGACTCGCGCCCGGCGATCGGATGCCCCGGCACGAACTGCGCGATCCGCGCACCGAGCGCTTCGCGCGCGGCCGCGACGACATCGGACTTGGTGCTGCCCGCGTCGGTGACGATCGTCGCGGCGTCGAGCCACGGCGCGATGCGCGCGAGCAGCGGGCCCGTTTGCGCGACGGGGGCGGCCAGCAGCACGAGATCGGCGCCGGCCAGTGCGTCGCGCAGTTGCGCGTCGTCGTCGAGCGCCGCCGCGCGATCGATCACGCCGAGTGCCAGCGCGCGTTCGACCGACGCACGCGAACGGCCGACGCCGATGACTTCACCCGCGCCGCCCGGCGCGCGCTCGCGCAGTGCGCGCGCCAGCGAT
Source organism: Burkholderia sp. Tr-862 (assembly GCF_011753085.1). NCBI lineage: Bacteria > Pseudomonadati > Pseudomonadota > Betaproteobacteria > Burkholderiales > Burkholderiaceae > Burkholderia > Burkholderia sp. Tr-862. The sequence goes on along the minus strand of NZ_VWWG01000022.1, from coordinate 25,654 downwards.
CCGCCGATCAGGCCGACGCCGAAAATGACCAGTTTGTTGAATGCAAAGCCTGACACGACAAGAGCCAAGTGACGCGCGCGGAACGACGCCCCGCGCACGGAAGTCCAGATCCCGGGCAACGGGCCCGCACCCGGCGCGCCCTGCACCGGATACTGCCCGAGCCCGCCTTCGGCAGCGCCACCCGGCCTGCCCTGCCCGCTGCACCACGCCGCCCGCGCGGTGCGGGTGACGGGCCGCTGCGCGTCAGCGCGCGCGCGGATACGAACCGAGTATCTTCAGGAACGCGGCCTTCTGGCCGAGCTCCGCGAGCGCGGCGGCCACGGCCGCCTCGTCCCGGTGCCCTTCGATGTCGATGTAGAAGTAATACTCCCACGTGCCGACGCGCGCCGGACGCGACTCGAAGCGCGTCATCGACACGCCGTGCCGCGCGAGCGGTTCGAGCAGCTTGAACACGGCGCCCGGCTCGTTCTTCACCGACACGATCAGCGACGTCTGGTCATGACCGCTCTGCCCGGCCGGCTCCTTGCCGATGATCACGAAGCGCGTGCGATTGTGCGGATCGTCCTGGATCAGCGAGAACGCGATCTGCAGCCCGTAGTGCGCGGCCGCGCGATCGCCCGCGATTGCCGCGACGCTCGGGTCGGCCGCCGCGAGACGCGCGGCCTCCGCGTTGCTCGACACCGCTTGCCGCTCGAGCTGCGGCGCGTTCGCGGCAAGCCACTGCTGGCATTGCGCGAGCGCCTGCGCATGTGCGCAGACGCGCGTCACGCCGTCGAGCGTGCCGCTCTGCGTGAGCAGGTTGTGATGGATCGGCAGCGCGAGCTCGCCGCTGATCAGCAACTGAGTTTGCAGCAGCAGGTCGAGCGTGCGCGACACCGCGCCTTCGGTCGAATTCTCGACGGGCGCGATGCCGAATGCGGACGCGCCTGCCTCGACCGAGCGGAACACCTCGTCGATCGACGGACACGGCAGCCCTTCGATCGACTGGCCGAAATACTCGAACATCGCCTGTTCGCTGTACGTGCCGACCGGCCCGAGGAATGCGACGTGGATCGTCTGCTCGAGCGCACGGCTCGCGGCCATGATCTCGCGCCAGATGGCGCTGATGTGCTCGCCCGCGAGCGGCCCCGCGCTCATGTCCTGCAGGCGCGCGATCACCTGCAGCTCGCGCTCCGGCCGAAACACCGGCGCGTTGAATTGCTTCTTGACCTCACCTACCTCGAGCGCCACCGCGGCGCGCTGGTTGAGGAGCGCGATCAGCTGCGCGTCGATCGCATCGATGCGGTCGCGCAGCGGTTTCAGGCGGGAATTCAGTTCGTCGTCCATGCGTAGTTGCCGTGCTGTTTGAACAGCGTCGCGCTCAGGCGCCGCGCTGTTCGAAGTCCTTCATGTACTCGACGAGCGCCTTCACGCCCTCGAGCGGCACCGCGTTGTAGATCGACGCCCGCATGCCGCCGACGGACTTGTGGCCCTTCAGCTGCAGCAGCCCGCGCGCCTTTGCGCCGGCAAGGAAGTCTTCATTGCGCGTTTCATCGGCCAGAAAAAAGGGCACGTTCATTCGCGAACGCGCCGCCGGCTCGACCTTGTTCAGGTAGAAGCCGCTCGCATCGATCGTGTCGTAGAGCAGCTTCGCCTTCTCGGTATTGCGGGCCTCGATCGCCTCGAGGCCACCCTGCCGCTTCAGCCACTGGAACACGAGGCCCGCGATGTAGATCGCATAGGTGGGCGGTGTGTTGTACAGCGAGTTGTTCGTGGCGACGGTCTTCCATTCGAATGCGGACGGGCAGATCGACAGTGCGCGATCGAGCAGATCCTCGCGAACGATCACGACCGTCACGCCGGCCATCCCGATGTTCTTCTGCGCGCCGCCGAACAGCACGCCGTACTTCGCGACGTCCATCGGGCGCGACAGGATGTGCGACGACACATCCGCGACGAGGGGGACGTCGCCGAGGTCGGGAATCTCGAACGTCTCGACGCCGTCGATCGTCTCGTTCGTGCACAGATGCACGTACGCCGGATCGTCCGACAGTTGCCACTCGGCGCGGGAAGGCGCGCGCGTGAAACCGTCCGCCGTCTTGCCGGATGCGGCCAGATGCGGCGTGCCGTATTTCTTCGCTTCGTTGAACGACTTCTGCGACCACGAGCCCGTCACGACGAAGTCGGCGGTCTTGCGCGAACCGAGCAGGTTCATCGGCACGATCGCGTTCTCGGCAATGCCGCCGCCCTGCAGGAACAGGATCCGGTGGCTGGCCGGCACATCGAGCAGCTCGCGCAGGTCGGCCAGCGCCGCCTCGTGGATCGACATGAATTCCTTGCCGCGATGGCTCATCTCCATCACGCTCATGCCGCTGCCGTGCCAGTCGAGCATTTCGTCGGCGGCCTGCCGCAGCACTTCCTCGGGCAGCGCCGCAGGACCGGCGGAGAAATTAAAGACGCGCATCGTGAAAACCTCGGGAGGGACGCGACCGGCTTGCCGCCGGCAGAAAGAACCGCGCCAGAAAAGGAATGGCCGCTTGCGCTCACGCGCAAACGGCCATTATCGCACTGTCATCAGGCTCCCGCCAAACCCGCCCGAATGGCCGGGCGGCGTGCCCGGACGGCTTACTTGCCCGGCTTGACTGCCGCGACTTCCTTGTCAGCCTGCGCGCGCGTCGCCTGTATCGCTTGCGGCATGTACTTCTGCATCAGGCCGTTGACCACGTCGCGACCAACCTGATCCTGAACCTGGATGAACTTGCGGCCCGTCGGGCTCTTGTAGAACGTCGTCAGATCCTTGATCTCCGACGTGCTGTAGTACTTCGCGTAGGCGTCGTACTGAGCCGACATCGCGTCGCTCTGGAACTGCTGCGTGCCGAACACCTTGCCCGCGCCGTCAACCAGCTTCGGCACCGCGTTCTTCTGCAGCGACGGCACGGCGGCCTGCTTCTGCTTGTCGTTCAGCGACTTGTTTTCCGACAGCGCGTCCGACAGGATCGCCGGCACGAGCTGCTTTGCCTGCATTTCGGCGCTGTTGCCGATAGCCGACACGAGCTTCGGCGCGTCGATCGCGTCGAGCAGATCCTTGATCGCAGCCTTCTTGTCGGCGTCGATCGGCGCAGCTGCCGCGGTCGCAGCCGGTGCGGAATTCGACAGCGCTTGCGCCATCGCGAACGTCGGCACCAGTGCAGCCAGCAGAACCAGTTGCTTGAATTGCTTTTGCATCATCACTCCCTTTTGGAAATATGAATGGTTGCTCGCCGACCGCGGCGCGTGGCGCCAGCGGCGGCTCGAGTCTCATCCGTTATTCAGGCTTCGCCGTCCGACGCCTCGTCGGCCTCGCCATCGCCCTCTTCGGCTTCCGCGACCTGCTGCAGGCCGGAGAGCTTGGTACCCTCATCGAGACTGATGAGTGTAACACCTTGCGTAGCACGCCCCATCTCGCGTATCTCGGAAACGCGGGTACGAATCAACACGCCAGCGGTCGTGATCAGCATGATCTGATCCTCGGCGTCGACGAGCGTCGCGGCCACGACCTTGCCGTTGCGCTCGGACGTCTGGATCGCGATCATCCCCTTCGTGCCGCGGCCGTGACGCGTGTACTCGGCGATGGGCGTGCGCTTGCCGTAGCCGTTCTCGGTCGCGGTGAGCACGGTCTGCTCTTCGCTGCCGGCGACCAGCAGCGCGATGACTTGCTGCCCGTCCTCGAGCTGCATGCCGCGCACGCCGCGCGCCTCGCGCCCCATCGGGCGCACGTCGTTCTCGTCGAAGCGCACGGCCTTGCCGGAGTCGGAGAACAGCATCACATCGTGCGCGCCGTCGGTGATCGACGCGCCGATCAGGTAGTCGCCCTCGTCGAGGCCGACCGCGATGATGCCCTTCTTCATCGGGCGGCTGAATGCCTCGAGCGGCGTCTTCTTCACGGTGCCGAGCGACGTCGCCATGAACACGAACTTGTCGGCCGAGAACTCCTTGACCGGCAGCACGACGTTGATCTTCTCGCCATCCTGCAGCGGGAACATGTTGACGATCGGGCGGCCGCGCGAGTTGCGCGAGCCCTGCGGCACTTCATAGACCTTGACCCAGTACACGCGGCCGCGGTTCGAGAAGCACAGGATGTAATCGTGCGTGTTCGCGATGAACAGCGTCTCGATCCAGTCGTCTTCCTTCATCTGTGTCGCCTGCTTGCCGCGACCGCCGCGCTTCTGCGCGCGATACTCGGACAGCGGCTGCGACTTCACGTAGCCCGCGTGCGACATCGTGACGACCATGTCCTGCGGCGTGATCAGGTCTTCCGTATTCAGTTCGGTCGCGTTCAGCTCGATCCGCGAGCGGCGTGCGTCGCCGAACTCGGCCTTCACCGACGTCAGCTCGTCGCCGATCATCGTCGTGATCCGCTCGGGGCGCGCGAGGATGTCCAGCAGGTCGGCGATCTGTGCCATCACTTCGCGGTACTCGCCGATGATCTTGTCCTGCTCGAGACCGGTCAGGCGTTGCAGACGCATCTGCAGGATTTCCTGCGCCTGCGTGTCGGACAGACGGTACAGCCCGTCGGTCTGCATCCCGAACGCGGGGTTCAGGCCCTCCGGACGATACGCGGAGCGGCCGCCCGCCGACGCGTTCTCGGTCTCGGCGCGCATGAGCATCTCGCGCACGAGCGACGAATCCCACGGCTTCGCCATCAGTTCCTGCTTCGCGATCGGCGGCGTCGGCGCGGCCTTGATGATCGCGATGAACTCGTCGATGTTCGCGAGCGCGACCGCGAGACCCTCGAGCACGTGGCCGCGTTCGCGGGCCTTGCGCAGTTCGTAGATCGTGCGGCGCGTCAGCACTTCGCGTCGGTGCGACAGGAAGCACTGCAGGATTTCCTTCAGGTTCAGCAGCTTCGGCTGGCCGTCGACCAGCGCGACCATGTTCATGCCGAACGTGTCCTGCAGCTGCGTCGCCTTGTACAGGTTGTTCAGCACGACTTCCGGCACTTCGCCGCGCTTGAGCTCGATCACGACGCGCATGCCGCTCTTGTCGGACTCGTCGCGGATGTCGGAGATGCCCTCGAGCTTCTTCTCGTTGACGAGCTCGGCGATCCGCTCGAGCAGCGAGCGCTTGTTCACCTGGTACGGCAACTCGTCGACGATGATCGCCATCCGCTGGCCGCGGTCGATCTCCTCGAAGTGCGTGGTGGCACGCATCACGACGCGGCCGCGGCCGGTGCGATAGCCGTCGCGCACGCCGGCGACGCCATAGATGATGCCGGCCGTCGGGAAGTCCGGGGCCGGGATGATCTCGATCAGCTCGTCGATCGTCGCTTCGGAGTTATTCAGCAGATGCTGACAAGCGTCGACGACTTCGTTCAGGTTGTGCGGCGGGATGTTGGTCGCCATGCCGACCGCGATGCCCGACGAGCCGTTGATCAGCAGGTTCGGAATGCGTGACGGCAGGACCGCCGGCTGCATCTCGTTGCCGTCGTAGTTCGGCTCGAAGTCGACCGTTTCCTTGTCGATGTCGGCGAGCAGCTCGTGACCGATCTTCGCCATGCGAATTTCGGTGTAACGCATCGCCGCGGCATTGTCGCCGTCGATCGAGCCGAAGTTGCCCTGCCCGTCGATCAGCATGTAGCGCAGCGAGAAGTCCTGCGCCATCCGCACGATCGTGTCGTACACCGCGGTATCGCCGTGCGGGTGATATTTACCGATCACGTCACCGACGATACGCGCCGATTTCTTGTACGCGCGGTTCCAGTCGTTGTTCAGTTCGTGCATCGCGAACAGTACGCGCCGGTGCACGGGCTTCAGGCCATCGCGGACATCCGGAAGGGCACGTCCGACGATCACGCTCATCGCGTAATCGAGATACGAACGGCGCATTTCCTCCTCAAGGGAGGTGGGCAGGGTCTCTTTGGCGAATTGATCCATGTATCCGTATCGTTTCGGAGCGAAGACGGCGACCGCCTTTCGCGTGGGCGCTGCATGCGCAACGCAACGCGAGATTCTAACATGCGCCCATCAGCCGCCAGTTCGCCACCCCCTCTATATGTAAACAGCAAGAAACGTCGCCATGGGCGAGCCGCCCTGTGCCAACCCTGATCGCGCCCCTTCACTGCGCCGCGGGGTCGCACGAATCGGCGTCACGCACGCGAGTAAACATATGCAGCCTTTCGCGCAATTTCGCCGACACGCTCTTGACAATCTCTAAAAGTTACGGCAGGTCGGTGTTGCGCATGCACCACAAACGTTGAGGCGATCTTAGGGTGGGGAGGATTTTTTTTCGTAGGAAGGGAACGATATGGCAAAATGCCAACGCACTGAAAGTTAGACGCTGCTCGAAGTCTACACAGAGCGGTGCCACGTTTTTTGTGCCGCACCAATGTTATACTTCGAGCAATGTATGACTTGTCACCGTCAACAGGCTCGCAGTAAACCTGCGGTAATCTCAATTTCGAGAGGAGAAATATGAATAAACTTTCAAAGCTCGCGTTCATTGCAGCTACCGCAGTTATGGCTGCATCCGCTTCGGCACAGTCGGTGCCGGCGTCGCGTCAAGCCGTCAACGACAACTGGGTGAACGGCACGGGCGAATGGGTGTGGATGAACGGCACGAACGAGCTCTGCTGGCGTGACGCGTTCTGGACGCCGGCCACCGCCAACGCAAAGTGCGATGGCGCACTGGTCGCCCAGGCACCGCAGCCGCCGGTCGCTCCGGTTGCTCCGGCCATCACGAGCCAGAAGATCACGTACCAAGCCGACGCACTGTTCGACTTCGACAAGGCAACGCTCAAGCCGCTGGGCAAGCAAAAGCTGGACGAACTGGCTTCGAAGATCCAGGGCATGAACACGGAAGTGGTCGTCGCAACGGGCTACACGGACCGCATCGGTTCGGACAAGTACAACGACCGTCTGTCGCTGCGCCGTGCGCAAGCAGTCAAGTCGTACCTGGTCAGCAAGGGTGTCCCGGCCAACAAGATCTACACGGAAGGCAAGGGCAAGCGCAACCCGGTCACGACGGGCTGCAACCAGAAGAACCGCAAGCAACTGATCGCCTGCCTCGCACCGGATCGCCGCGTGGAAGTGGAAGTGGTCGGTACGCAAGAAGTCCAGAAGACGACCGTTCCGGCGCAGTAAGCCACGGTTTTCGACTGCTTCAAAGCCCCGCTCCGGCGGGGCTTTTTCGTTGACGCCCGTCCACGCGCTCGTCGCCTCGCCGCTCGCCCGCATCTTATATACTCGGGGCTGACGCACCGTTGCACCGCCCTCCTCCCGTAGCCCGTTTGCCGACATGACCAACGCCGATCCGCACGAACTCCAGAAATTCAGCGACCTCGCCCATCGGTGGTGGGATCCGAATGCCGAATTCAAGCCCTTGCACGAGCTGAACCCGGTCCGGCTCGGCTGGATCGATGCGCACGCGCACCTGGCCGGCAAGCGCGCGCTCGATATCGGTTGCGGCGGCGGCATCCTGTCCGAATCGATGGCCGGGCTCGGCGCGCAGGTCAAAGGCATCGACCTGTCGACCGAGGCGCTCGGCGTCGCGGATCTGCACAGTCTCGAGAGCGGCGTCACGGTCGACTACGAGGCGATCGCCGCCGAAGCGATCGCCGAACGCGAGCCGGGCACCTACGACGTCGTCACGTGCATGGAGATGCTCGAGCACGTGCCGTCGCCGGCCGGCATCGTCTCTGCGTGCGCAACGCTCGTCAAACCGGGCGGCTGGGTGTTCTTCTCGACGCTGAACCGCAACCTGAAGTCGTACCTGTTCGCGGTGATCGGTGCGGAATACATCGCACGAATGCTGCCAAAGGGCACCCACGACTACGCGCGCTTCATCCGCCCGTCGGAACTGGCGAGCTTCGTGCGCGGGACCGATCTGCACATCGTGGAGATCAAGGGCATTACCTATCACCCGATCGGCAAGCGCTTCGCGCTGTCGAACGACACCGACATCAACTATCTCGTCGCGTGCCGCCGCGGCGCGTGACCTTCCGACCGGCATGACGACTCCCCTTTCGACCGAGCGGGCCGCGCTCGACGAGCCGCGCCTGCTGCACTGCGATGCGGTGCTGTTCGACCTCGATGGCACGCTCGCCGATACGGCGCCCGATCTCGCCGCCGCCGTCAACAAGATGCAGCGCGTGCGCGGCCTTCCAGAAACATCGCTCGACGTGCTGCGCCCGCTGGCATCGGCCGGTGCGCGCGGCCTGCTCGGCGGCGCGTTCGGCATCGACCCGCAATCGCCCGGCTACGAAGCGATGCGCGACGAGTTCCTGACCAATTACGCGACGGACATCTGCGTGCATACGACGCTGTTCCCCGGCATCGGCGACGTGCTCGACGAACTCGATGCACGCGGCGTGCGCTGGGGCATCGTCACGAACAAGGCGATGCGCCTCACCGCACCGCTCGCCGACCTGCTCGGCCTGGCGGCGCGCGCGGCCTGCATCGTCGGGGGCGACACAACGCCGCACTCGAAACCGCATCCGGCCCCGCTGCTGCATGCGGCCGAACAAATGACGCTCGCGCCGGAGCGCATCGTCTATGTCGGCGACGATCTTCGCGACATCCAGGCCGGCAGCGCAGCAGGCATGGCGACGGTCGCGGCCGCCTATGGTTATTGCGGCGACGGCGCCGCGCCGGCCGACTGGCAGGCGCAGCATCTCGTCGGCTCGACGCAGGAACTACGCGAACTGCTGCGCGATGTTGGGCTATAATGATTGATCTGATCCGCGGGGGCGACCTGGTTTCGACAGGGGTTGTGAAGCGGCTAGGGCATGTCGAGGACCCGTCACCTCGTTAATCAATGGGAAAATCGTAACTGCAAACGACGATACGTTCGCACTGGCAGCCTAACGGCCGCCGTCCTCTGCCTAGTTCACTGACGGGCTAGTGTCGCAAGACCGGTAGCAATACCGCCAGAGGTCATTTACGTCAGTTAAGCCCTGTCGGCGTCGCGACGCCAGGGTCGAAAATTTAGCGAATCGCCGTAGTGCAGCGTGTTCGTCCGCGTCGCTGCGGTTAAATCAAATGACTGAACTAAACATGTAGAACTAGTCGTGGAGCGCTTCTGGACGCGGGTTCGATTCCCGCCGCCTCCACCAAATTCCGCGCTTGACGCACAAACCCCGCACGACGCAAGTCTGCGGGGTTTTTTGTTGCCGGCGAAACCGTACGTCCCGTGCCTTTTCGAAAAAGCGCCCAGCCCCGGACGGGCCGGGCGGAATGCCGCCGGTATGCCGGCGGCAGGAGGTAACGGATGTTCGGTACAGCCAGGCACCGCGACGGGGGCGCGACGGGTGGTTCCGCCGGCCGCGCAACGTCACCGGGCGATGCGCCGCTTAGCTGCCGCGATACAGCGACTTCATTTCTTCGGCACTGGCCGGGCGCACGCCGATCGCACGCGAGCCCGATGCCGATGCGCCCTGCACTTGTGCGCCATAGCCGCTGGCATCGGCGCCTTGCGCCTGGGCGAATGCGCTGCGCTGCTGCTCGGCGACGCGCGCAGTGGCTGCCTGGATGGCTTCCGGATAGTGCGGATCTTCGCCGCGGGCGGTGTTGTAACCGGCCTGCTGGAGCTGAACCAGTTCGGCGCGGACCTGTGCGCGGGTGAGTGCCGAGCCGGGTTGCGCGAACGACACGACCGGGGCGACGAGAGCAGCAGCAACGACAACGGCTTGAACGAGCGACTTCATGATGACCTACCTCCAGATTTGTCTGATTTCGCGGTGAACACCCCGTTCATCGCTGACAAACCGAAGTTTATGTAGGCGCGTGCTTAAGAATAAGGCGGGTTTCCGGAACACATCCTTCCTGAATTCAGGGTTAACCCTAAATCCATGAATTCGACATGCGGCCGATCCGGCGCCGGGCGCTCGGGCCGAACCACAACGTGCCGCAAAAAACACAGCCCCGCGAAGCAGCAAGCTTCGCGGGGCCCGGAGATAACCGCGCAACCCCGTGCGGTTATCGGCAACGCGCTCGCGGCGGCAGCGATGCCGCGCGCCGGCGCGGGCTTACTGGGTGTCCAGCGGGCACTTCAGGTTGCAACCGTTCGGATCACCCATATCGCCCTTGCGGCGCAACGCCGACTTCTTGCCGTTCTGGTATTTCTGCGACGGCGCTGACGCCGCGAACGGCATCTGCGGATGCTCGGCCAGGCGGAACTGTTCGCTCAGGATCCCGCCGGGCACACCCGGGGAATTCTGCGCAAACGCAAACGGCGAAACAGCGACCAGAAGTCCCGCGGTCAACGCTGCCGCGGAAAGGGGAACGGAAAATTTCATGGCGGGATGACGCCTGAACGGCGTGCTTGTTGGAACGTTGATCAAGCGGCAAGCGTAGCGCAAATCCCCCACTGCTGCAGCGCGCTTCACACGCTTCCCGTTACCGTGCGTTGCCGTCCGGCCCACCGGCCTCGGCCGTGCCGGCGAGCCCCGCCGCGATGCCGGTCAGCGTCCCGCACGCGGCCGGATCGTAGCCGTCGAGATGCGCGACGCGCTCGACGAAGCGCGCATCGCGCAGCAAGGCGAGCACGCCGGCGAGCGGGTGCGAGTCGAGCCGCGCGCGTTCGCACGCAAAGTAATAGTCCTCGTCGACGACCGGGATGAAATCGAGCCCGAAATGATGGGCGGCCGGCTCGACGCCGAAGCCGAGATCGGCCATCCCGCTCGCGACGAACGCGGCGATCGCCGAGTGCGTGAGTTCGGCGGACGCATAGCCGTCGATACGCTCGGGATCGATGCCGATCGCGCGCAGCGCGAGATCGAGCAGCATGCGCGTGCCCGACCCCGGCTGCCGGTTGACGAAGCGGATGTCGTTGCGCGCGAGATCGGCGAGCCCGCGGACCTGCTTCGGGTTGCCGCGCGGCACGAACAGCCCCTGCTGGCGACGCGTCAGATGAATCAGCACGTGACGCGTGTCGTCGAGCCATGGCCGGTAGATCTGCGCGCACTGCTCGCGGAACGCGCCGCGCGGCAGATGGAACCCGGCCAGCTCGCATTCGCCGCGCGCGAGCGCCTGCACGGCCTCGACACTCTCGCGATACTTGATGTCGACGGCTGCCTGCGCATCGACGAGCGCGGAAACGAGTGCCGCGACCGCGTAGCCGTGCGATGCATGGATGCGCACGGCGCCGTCGCGTTGCGCGAGCCGCCGGTTCAGGTCGCTCGCCACCTCGGCCGCCAGCGCGCGCAGGTTCCCGTCGAGACGGCTACGCGCGAGGCGCTGCGCGTCGACGACCGCCCGCCCCAGCTCCGACAGCGTCGATCCCTTGCCGCGCGCGGTTTCGATCAGCTCGCCGCCGACGCACGACTCCAGCGCCCGCAGCATGCCCCACGCATGCCGATACGACAGCCCCTTCGCCTGCGCGGCCTGCGCGATGCTGCCCGTATCGGCCACGAGTTCGAGCAAAGGCGCGACGTCCGACAGGCTCGCGGTGCGGCCCTCCGTGTCGCGTACGGTCAGATACGCGTCGCATTCGATTCGAATCAATTATGCACTCCGATTTCCTATTGCGACTGCGAAATCTTCCGCTTATCGTTGGGCAAAATCAATCAGTACGAAGTCCTGCTGCGCACTATATGCATTCCCAGCGCATATGAGACTTTGGAGGAGCACAAACGATGTCCCCGAATTCCCCTGCGCCCGACGTGCTCGTCGAGCGCCATGCGCGCGCCGGCCGCTCGCTCGTCGCGATCCTGCACGCGATCCAGGACGACGCCGGCTACGTGCCGGCCGGCTGCGTTGCGCCGCTCGCGAAGGCGCTGAACCTGTCGCGCGCGGAAGTGCACGGCGTGCTCACCTACTATCACCACTTCCGCACCGCGCCGCCCGCGCGCGTGACCATCCAGATGTGCCGCGCCGAGGCGTGCCGCAGCATGGGCTGCGAAACACTGGCCGCGCACGCAGAAGCGCGCACGGGTTGCCGGTTCGACGCCGCGCACGGCGACGGCGCCGATGCGCACGCGCCGGGCGACGTCGCGCTCGAATCGGTCTACTGCCTCGGGCTGTGCGCACAATCGCCATCGATGACGGTCAACGGCGTGCTGCACGCGAAGGTCACGCCCGAGAAGTTCGACGCGCTGCTCGCCGACGCGGCCGCCCACATCCCGGAGGCCGCATGACGACCCGCATCTACGTTCCGCGCGATTCGTCCGCACTGGCGCTCGGCGCCGACGCCCTTGCCGCCGCGATCGTCGCGGAAGCCGAGCGGCGCGGCGTCGCGATCGAACTGGTCCGCAACGGTTCGCGCGGATTGCTGTGGCTCGAGCCGCTCGTCGAGATCGGCACGGCCGCCGGGCGCGTCGGCTACGCGAACCTGTCGGCCGCCGACGTGCCCGCCCTGTTCGACGCGAACTGGCTCGACGGCGGCACGCATCCGAGCGGCGTCGGCCTCGTCGATGCCCTGCCCTATCTCGCGCGCCAGCAGCGCCTCACGTTCGCGCGCATCGGCCTGACCGATCCGCTGTCGATCGACGACTACCTGAAGCACGACGGCCTCACCGGCCTGAAGAACGCACTCGCGCTCGACGGCGACGCCGCGTGCGAAACGCTGATCGAATCGGGACTGCGCGGCCGCGGCGGCGCTGCCTTCCCGGCCGGCGTCAAGTGGCGCACGGTCCGGCAGGCGAGCGCGACGCAGAAGTACATCGTCTGCAACGCGGACGAAGGCGATTCGGGCACGTTCTCCGATCGCCTGATCATGGAAAGCGATCCGTACTGCCTGATCGAAGGGATGATCATCGCGGGCATCACGACGGGCGCGACGCTCGGCTACATCTACGTGCGCAGCGAATATCCGCACGCGATCGCGGCACTCGAAACCGCGATCGTGCGCGCCCGTGAAGCCGGCTGGCTCGGAGAACGCGTGCTCGGCACCGCGCATGCGTTCGACCTGCACGTCGCGAAGGGCGCCGGTTCGTACGTGTGCGGCGAGGAAACGGCGCTGCTCGAATCGCTCGAAGGCAAGCGCGGCGTCGTGCGCGCGAAGCCGCCGCTGCCTGCGCTCGCCGGCCTGTTCGGCCAGCCGACCGTGATCAACAACGTGATCACGCTCGCGACCGCGCCGGTGATCTTCGCGCGCGGCGCCGCGTTCTATCGCGACTACGGGATGGGCCGCTCGCGCGGCACGCTGCCGTTCCAGCTCGCGGGCAACATCCGCCACGGCGGCCTCGTCGAGCTCGCGTTCGGCGTCACGCTGCGCGAGCTGCTGTTCGACTACGGCGGCGGCACGGCGAGCGGCCGGCCCGCGCGCGCCGCCCAGGTCGGCGGCCCGCTCGGCACCTATCTACCCGAACACCAGTGGGACGTGCCGCTCGACTACGAGGCCTATACGGCCATCGGCGCAGTCGTCGGCCACGGCGGCATCGTGCTGCACGACGACACGTCGAATCTCGCGGCGCTCGCCGAATACGCGATGAAGTTCTGCGCGATCGAATCGTGCGGCAAATGCACGCCGTGCCGGATCGGATCGACGCGCGGCGTCGAGACGATCGCACGCATTCGCGAAGGCGATACGTCGGAGCGACAGGTCACGCTGCTGCGCGACCTGTGCGACACGATGCTCGCCGGCTCGCTGTGCGCGATGGGCGGGATGACACCGTACCCGGTGCTGTCCGCGCTCGATCATTTCCCCGAAGATTTCGGGCTCGCCGCCGGCAAGCAAGCCGCGTCGGGTCCGGTCAAGGCTGCGGCCTGACCCAGAAGGAGCCCTGCATGTCCCTCGACACGAACAACGTCCGCCAAGGCGGCTGCGGCTCAGGCCAATGCGCGTGCAAGAGCGCCGCACAGGCGCGCGCATTCGATCCGTTCGACGATACCGACTACGGTACGCCGCAACGGCATGCCGATACCGACGTCACGCTCGAAATCGACGGCCAGCCGGTGACGGTGCCGGCCGGCACGTCGGTGATGCGCGCCGCGATCGAAGCCGGCGTCAATGTGCCCAAGCTCTGCGCGACCGATTCGCTCGAACCGTTCGGCTCATGCCGTCTGTGCCTCGTCGAAATCGAAGGCCGGCGCGGCTATCCGGCATCGTGCACGACGCCCGCCGAAGCCGGGATGAAGGTGCGCACGCAGTCGGACCGGCTGCAGTCGCTGCGCCGCAACGTGATGGAGCTGTACATCTCCGACCACCCGCTCGACTGCCTCACCTGCCCGGCCAACGGCGACTGCGAGCTGCAAGACATGGCGGGCGTCGTCGGCTTGCGCGAAGTGCGCTACGGCTTCGACGGCGCGAATCACCTGCGCGAGCAGAAGGACGCATCGAATCCGTACTTCACGTACGATCCGTCGAAGTGCATCGTATGCAACCGCTGCGTGCGCGCGTGCGAGGAAACGCAAGGCACGTTCGCGCTGACGATCGCCGCGCGCGGCTTCGAATCGCGCGTCGCCGCCGGCGAAAGCGAATCGTTCATGGCATCGGAGTGCGTATCGTGCGGCGCGTGCGTCGCCGCCTGCCCGACCGCCACGCTGCAGGAAAAATCCGTCGTCCGGCTCGGCCAGGCCGAGCACTCGGTTGTCACGACCTGCGCGTACTGCGGCGTCGGCTGCTCGTTCAAGGCCGAGATGAAGGGCACGCAGGTCGTGCGCATGACGCCGCACAAGAACGGCCTCGCGAACGAAGGCCACGCGTGCGTGAAGGGGCGCTTCGCGTGGGGCTACGCGACACACAAGGACCGCATCACGAAGCCGATGATCCGCGAGAAGATCACCGACCCGTGGCGCGAAGTCAGCTGGGAAGAGGCGCTCACCTACGCGGCGACGCAATTCCGCAAGCTGCAGCAGAAGTACGGACGCGATTCGATCGGCGGCATCACGTCGTCGCGCTGCACGAACGAGGAAACCTACCTCGTGCAGAAGCTCGTGCGCGCCGCCTTCGGCAACAACAACGTCGACACTTGTGCACGCGTGTGCCATTCGCCGACCGGCTATGGCCTGAAGGCGACGCTCGGCGAATCGGCCGGCACGCAGACCTTCGCGTCGGTCGACCACGCCGACGTGATCGTCGTAATGGGTGCGAACCCGACCGACGGCCACCCGGTGTTCGGCTCGCGCCTGAAGCGGCGCATCCGCGAAGGCGCGAAGCTGATCGTGATCGATCCGCGCCGCATCGACGTGGTCGACGGCCCGCACGTGAAGGCCGCGCACCACCTGCAACTGCGCCCCGGCACCAACGTCGCGATCGTCAACGCGCTCGCGCACGTGATCGTCACCGAAGGGCTCATCGCCGACGCGTTCGTCGCCGAGCGCTGCGAAGCGCGCGCATTCGAGCAATGGCGCGACTTCGTGTCGCGTGCCGAGAACTCGCCCGAAGCGACCGCCGATGTGACGGGCGTGCCGGCCGAGGTGGTACGCGAAGCCGCGCGCCTCTACGCGACTGGCGGCAACGCCGCGATCTACTACGGCCTCGGCGTGACCGAACACGCGCAAGGCTCGACGACGGTGATGGGCATCGCGAACCTCGCGATGGCGACCGGCAACATCGGCCGCGAAGGTGTCGGCGTCAATCCGCTGCGCGGCCAGAACAACGTGCAGGGCTCGTGCGACATGGGCTCGTTCCCGCATGAACTGCCCGGCTACCGCCACATCGGCGACGACCGCGTGCGCACGCTGTTCGAACAGGCATGGTCGGCCACGCTGCAACCGGAACCGGGGCTGCGCATCCCGAACATGTTCGACGCGGCGCTCGACGGCAGCTTCAAGGGGCTCTACTGCCAGGGCGAGGACATCGTCCAGTCGGATCCGAACACGCAGCACGTCGCCGCCGCGCTGTCGTCGATGGAATGCGTCGTCGTGCAGGACATCTTCCTGAACGAGACCGCGAAATACGCGCACGTGCTGCTGCCGGGCTCGACGTTCCTCGAGAAGGACGGCACGTTCACGAACGCGGAGCGCCGCATCTCGCGCGTGCGCAAGGTGATGCCGCCGCTCGCGGGCTACGCCGACTGGGAAGTGACGCTGCTGCTGTCGCAGGCGCTCGGCTACGACATGCACTACACGCATCCGTCGGAAATCATGGACGAGATCGCACGGCTCACGCCGACCTTCTCGGGCGTGTCGTACGCGAAGCTCGATGCGCTGGGCAGTATCCAGTGGCCGTGCAACGAACAGGCACCGGACGGCACGCCGACGATGCACATCGACGCGTTCGTGCGCGGCAAGGGCCGCTTCGTGATCACGCAGTTCATTCCGACGCCGGAAAAGGTCACGCAGCGCTATCCGCTGATTCTGACCACGGGCCGCATCCTGTCGCAATACAACGTCGGTGCGCAGACGCGCCGGACCGAGAACGTCCAGTGGCACGAAGAGGACCGCCTCGAGATCCACCCGCACGACGCGGAAGATCGCGGGATCCGGACCGGCGACTGGGTCGGCATCGAATCGCGGGCGGGCCAGACGGTGTTGCGTGCGCTCGTGTCCGATCGCATGCAGCCGGGTGTCGTGTATACGACGTTCCACTTCCCCGAATCGGGCGCGAACGTGATCACGACGGACAGCTCCGACTGGGCGACGAACTGCCCGGAATACAAGGTCACGGCCGTGCAGGTGATGCCGGTTGCGCAGCCGTCCGACTGGCAGCGTGCGTACGCGCGCTTCAACTCGGAGCAGCTCGACCTGCTCGAGCGCCGTGCAGCCGCGCCGGCCACCGTGACGACGGGCAAGTGAGGACGCGATGGACAAGGGACACCTGATCGACATGGCCAACCAGATCGGCGCTTTCTTCGAATCGATGCCCGATCGCGAAGAAGCGCTGACCGGAATCGCCGAGCATATCCGGCGCTTCTGGGAACCGCGGATGCGTCTTGCGTTGCTCGCCGCGCTCGACGACCCGTCGAGCGCAGCCGCACAACGCGCGGCGCCGATCGTGCTCGCCGCGATCGCCGCGCACCGCGCGTCGCTCGTCCCGGCCGCAGTCTCCGCCTGAGCGCCCCGCTACGCGGGCAGCGACATGCCCGCGAACCAGCTTTCGCAGTGGCGCAGCAGCGCGTTCGCGTCGGTGGCGGTACGGCCGCGCGACGCGATGTAACCATCGGGCCGCAGCAGGTAGAACGACGGCCGCGAGCGGCCGTATGCCTGCGCAAGCCCGTCCGCCCCGTCGCTTTCGGCATCGGCGACGCGCCACGTCCGCACGGCGCCCGGCATGATCCGCTCCAGCCCCTGCGCGAGCGCCCGCGCATCCGCGGGCATCGGCGGCACGTCGTTCGTATCGCCCGCGTCGGCGCCTGCCGGCTCCTCGAGCAGCAGCAGCGTGAAGCTCGCCGGGTCGTGCAGGTCGTATAGCCGCGCGGTTCCGGGTGCCCGTCCGAGCGGCCCGTCGACCACATGTACGAGCGCGTCCGGCGCACGCTCGCCTGCGCGCGGCCCGCCGTCGAGCACGCGCTCGAGCGTGAGCGGGCTTTTCCGGTATTGCACGCCCAACTCGCTGACAGTGCGCCGCACCGCGTCGCGCACCGGCCCGAACGTCGCCAGCAGCGGCACGACATGATCGCGCAGCAGCTTCATCGCGCCGTGATCGGCTTCGACGATCTGCGTGACGAGGCCGGTCTGCCGCAATACGTCACGTTCGATCGGATGGCGCTCCGCGTGATACGTGTCGAGCAGCCGCTCCGGCGTGCCCCCGCCAAGCACGCGCGCGAGCTTCCAGCCGAGATTGAACGCTTCCTGCATGCCCGTGTTCATGCCCTGCGCGCCTGCCGGGCTGTGAACGTGCGCGGCGTCGCCCGCGAAGAACACGCGCCCGTGACGCAGCCGGTCGACCATCCGGCTATGCAGGCGGAAATACGACGACCACGCGAGGTCGCTCGGCGCGATCGACGCACCGACGCGGGCGCGCACGATCGCCTCGCATTCCGCGAGCGACGGTGGCGGCGCATCGGGAGATGCACCGCCAGGCGGCCGGTCGGCGACGAGCCGGTAGCGGCCGCCGCCCATCGGGAACAGGCCCGCGATGCCGTCGGGCGTCGTGAACAGGTGGATCTCCTCTTCCGGCCAGTCGGGTATCGCCGAGAAATCGGCAAGCAGGAAGGTCTGCTCGAACGCTTGTCCGGCGAAGCCGAGGCCAAGCAGATGGCGCACCGTGCTGTGTGCGCCGTCGGCGGCGATCAGGTAGGACGGCGCGAACGATTGTTCACGCCCGTCGGCGTCGCGGATCGTCACGTCGAGCGAGGTCCCGCCCGCGTCGCACGCCGTGAGCGTGACGCCGCGTTCGACCGTCACGCCGAGGCCGGCCAGATGCTCCGCGAGCAGTTGCTCGGTGATGCTCTGGTCGAGAAACAGCAGGTACGGATAGCGCGTTTGCAGCGGATCGAAATCGAGCCGCGCGATCACGCGGCCGCCCGCATGCAGCGCGGCCGCGTGCGCACGATGCCCCAGCACGAGAAACGGTTCGACCGCGCGATGCTGCTCCAGCATTTCGAGGGTGCGCGCCTGGATGCCGATCGCACGCGAATACGGCGCGGGCGTGGTGAGCCGGTCGACGACGCGCACCGGCACGCGGGCACGCGCGAGACTCATCGCGGCGGCAAGGCCGGTCGGGCCTGCGCCGACGATCAGCACGGGCGGGATGTCGAGCAGTGTGTCAGCCATGAGCGCCTCGATGACACGCGATCCTGCAAGTCTACGCCGCTCCGCGTGACGGGGCCATATGCCGACCGGCCAATCTGGGGCAGCTGCGCGCAGTGTGGGAAAATACGCGCTTTCCGTCAGTTTTCGCGTCATGGATTCCGCATTCGACCGAGCGTATGCCGCGCACCGCGCGGGCCGCCTCGCCGAGGCCGAGCACGGCTATCGTGCCGCGCTCGGCACCAATCCCGCCGACGCCGACGCGCTGCATCTGTTCGGCGTGCTGCGGCATCAGCAGGGCCAGCATGCCGAGGCAGCCGATCTCGTCGGGCGTGCGGTCGAATTGCGCCCGGGCGACGCCGCGCTGCAGCTCAATCTCGGCAACGCGCTGAAGGCGCTCGGCCGGCTCGAGGAAGCGATCGAGCGGTTTCGCAACGCGCTGACGCTCGCGCCCGAATTTCCGCTGGCGCACTACAACCTCGGCAACGCGTATGCGGCGCTGCAGCGCCACCAAGATGCCGTCGACGCGTTCGGCCGCGCCCTTCGGCTCACGCCCGACGACGCATCGATCCACAACAATCTCGGCAACGCACTGAATGCGCTCGGCCGTCACGACGATGCGCTCGCCGCGTTCCATCGCGCACTCGAGCTGCGGCCCGGACATGCCGGCGCGCACAACAATCTCGCGATGGCACTGAACGCGATGGGCCGGGCTGACGATGCGATCGCGCACTTCCAGGCGGCGATCGCCGCGCAGCCGCGCTTCGTCGCCGCGCACTTCAATCTCGGCAACACGTTCGAGGCGCTCGGCCGTCACGGCGAAGCCGCGGCGGCGTTCGAAGCCGCGCTCGCGCTGCACCCGCCGTTCCCGCTCGCCCTGTTCGGGCTCGCGAACGCGCTGTGCGCGCTGGGGCGCCAGCGCGAAGCGCTGCCCTACTACGAACGCGCGGTCGGCCTCGATCCGTCGTTCAGTCTCGCGTGGCTGAACCTCGGCAACGCGCATCACGCACTCGGTGCGCACGAAATGGCGCTGCGCGCGTTCGATCAGGCGCTGCGCGTCGCGCCCGACCTGAAGCTCGCGCAACTGCACCGCGCCGTCACGCTGCTGACGCTGGGCGACTTCACACGCGGCCTGCCCGCGTACGAAACGCGCCACGACACGCCGGGCGCGACGCCGCTCGGCACGCTGCCGCGCTGGCACGGCGAGCCGATTGCGTCGCGCACGCTGCTGATCCGCGCTGAACAGGGCTTCGGCGACACGCTGCAGTTCATCCGCTTCGTGCCGCTGGCCCGTGCGCGCTGCGCGCGCGTCGTGCTCGAAGTGCAGCCGGAGCTCGTCGCGCTGCTCGCGCCGGTGGCGACGCGCTGGCGCGTGACGCTCGTCGCACAGGGCGCGGCGAAGCCGCCGGCGGCGGACGTCGCGTGCACGCTGATGAGCCTGCCTTTCCTGCTCGGTCTGCAGCCGTCCGACATCGTCGCGGGCAAGCGCTATCTCGATGCGCCGGACAGCGCGCGCCGACGCTTTCGCGGCTCGCTCGGCGGCCAGTCGAAGCGCAAGTTCGGCCTCGCGTGGTCGGGGCGCCGCCAGGCCCAGGAGAACCGCTCGATGCCGTTCGACGCGCTCGCGCCGCTGCTCGCGCTGCCGGACATCGACTGGGTCGTGCTGCAGCCCGCGCTCGACGAAGACGAACGGGCGCGCGTCGACGCGCATCCGCGCGTGCATCACCTCGACGGGCGGCTGAACGACTTCGCCGACACGGCCGCGCTGATCGAACGGCTCGACGGCGTCGTCACGATCGATACGGCCGTCGCGCATCTGGCGGGCGCGCTCGGCAAGCCGCTGTGGATCATGCTGCCGTTCGCGCCCGACTGGCGCTGGTTCACCGGCGACGACTGTCCGTGGTATCCGCACGCCCGGCTCGCCCGCCAGTCCGCACCGGGACAATGGCTCGACGTGGCGGCGACGGTCGCCGACGCGCTGCGCGCCGCCTGAATGCCCGAAGGCCGATAAGAAAAGGGAGCGCGGCGCGCTCCCTTTTTTCACCCGACGTGGCGCGGTGCAGGCGGCGTCAGGCCGCCTTGTACTGGTTGCGCGACTCGGGCGTGCGATACAGCACGAGCGTCGCGATCAGCCCGCAAAGCGCCGCGACGGTCAGCCACAGCCCCGGTGCCGCCTTGTTGCCGGTCTGGTGGATCAGCAACGTCGAGATCGCGGGCGTGAAGCCGCCGATCGTCGTCGCCAGGCTGTACGCGAGCGAGAAGCCAGCGGTGCGCACATCGGCCGGCATCACTTCGGTCAGCGCGACGACCATCGCGCCGTTGTAAGAGCCGTACAGGAACGACAGCCACAGCTCGACCGCCAGCAGTCGCAGGAACGACGGTTCGGCCACGAGCCACAACACGGCCGGATAGGCCGACAGCAGCGTGAGCACCGTGAACGCGATCAGCACCGGGCGGCGGCCGATGCGATCCGACAGCGCGCCGGACAGCGGCAGCCACACGAGGTTGGACAGGCCGACGCAGACGGTCACGACGAGTGCGTCGAGCGACGACAGGTGCAGCACTTCCTTGCCGAACGTCGGCGTGTATGCGGTGATCATGTAGAACGACACCGTCGTCATGATCACCATCCCCATGCCGGCGATCACGATGCCCCAGTTCTCGAGCATCGAACGCATGATCTCGCCCATCGTCGGACGGTGACGCTTCGCGAGGAACTCGTCGGTTTCCTTCAGCGAACGACGGATCAGGAACAGGAACGGTACGATCAGGCAGCCGATCAGGAACGGAATGCGCCAGCCCCACGCGGTCATGTCCTCGGCCGGCAGCATGCGGTTCAGCAGCACGCCGACAAACGCGGCGAACACGACCGCCACCTGCTGGCTCCCCGATTGCCACGACGTATAGAACCCTTTGTGGCCCTTCGTCGCGATCTCCGACAGATAGACCGACACGCCGCCC
The DNA here is from genome assembly GCF_011753085.1 of Burkholderia sp. Tr-862. NCBI lineage: Bacteria > Pseudomonadati > Pseudomonadota > Betaproteobacteria > Burkholderiales > Burkholderiaceae > Burkholderia > Burkholderia sp. Tr-862. Next base: position 4,166 of record NZ_VWWG01000022.1, on the reverse strand, counting down.
AGCTCGACGCCCGCCGAGAAGCCCTGCAGCAACCGGCCGAATAGCACGAGCGCCGGCGCGAGCACGCCGATCGTCGCGTAGCTCGGAACGCCGGCCACCGTCAGCGTGCCGAGTGCCATCAGCCCGAGCGTCAGGATCAGCCCCTTGCGGCGGCCGTGATGGTCGATGTACGCGCCGAGCACGATCGCGCCGACCGGGCGCATCAGGAAGCCTGCGCCGAACACCGACAGCGACAGCATCAACGACGCGAATGCGTTGCCGCTCGGAAAGTAGGTCTTCGCGATGGCCGACGCGTAATACCCGTAGACCATGAAGTCGTACATTTCCAGGAAGTTGCCGCTGACGACCCGGAACACGGTGCGAACTTTCGATTCCTGCGCGACGGCGTGTGTTGCTGTGGACATGTTGTTCTCTCGATTCGGATGGCGCGACATCGCGCCGTGTAGATCCGGCGATGCGTGTCGCACCGGCCGGCGCGCACGGACATCGCCGCCATCCAGCGGCACGTCGCGCGACGATGCGCACGCCGGCATGGCCCGCAAATGATGCCACGCGAAGCCAACGGTTGCCTTGGAGCGGGCCGGCAGTCGCGGTTGCCGTCGCCGCGTCCGGCCCGGAAGGGTCCTATGGATACTCTCGAAAGGCGCATCAAAGTCGGATTGATCCGATCGACCGATAGCCGTGGCACGCCCACGCACCGACGTACTTCAACCACGCGTCGCGACTGTCGCAACTGTCGCAGCGCCGCCCAACCGATCTGCTTCGCACGCTTCCCGGCCGACGGCCACCCAATAAAAAACCCGGCGAAGCAAGCTTTGCCGGGTTGCGTTCTTGCGTCGATCCAGCGGACCGACCTGTCGTCACTTGCGCATGGGCAACCCGGTGTCGGCTTGCCGCTCGAGTTGCCGCACCTGCTCCTGCAGATCGCGCAGTTGCGCCTGCGCGGCTCGCTTCTCGACCTGCAGCGCCTGCGTCTGCTCCTGCGCCGACTGCTGCCGCTGCGCGACCTCGGCCTGCTGACTGCGCGCGACGCTCAGATCCGCCTGCAGTTGCTGCGCGCGATTCGCCTGCAGCGCGATCACGCGTTCGAGGAACGTCTTCTGCGCCTGCAGTTCGGTGCGACGGATCTCGACGTCCGCGAGCTGCACCGTCTGCTGGACGAAGTTCGCGTACACCCTCTCCGCACGGTTCTTGTCCTGCGACTTGATCACGCGCCACAGATGCTTGTTCTGGAACAGCGCGACGTAATAGGTCATCTCGCGCTGATCGAACATCAGGCTCGCGCCGTAGCTGCCGTTGTAGGTGGTGCGCATCTCGACGATCCGCCCGTCGTGCAGCATCTGCGTGAGTTCGGCCACGTTGCCTTGCGCGGTGGCATCCGTCGCGGACGCGGGGGACGCGGGGGACACCGGCGTGGCATCGCCGCTCAGGCTCGTCACCGCGGGGCGCGTACCCGCGACGGGCGCGGTCGCATCGGCGGACCATGCTGCGCCCGCGTGCGCGCAGGCGGCCATCGCAACGATCCACGTTGCGCAGCGTGCGACGGAAAATTTTCGGAAGAACAACGTCAAACTCCGGCGAACGAATCGGGAGTCGCGATTATCGTTCAAAACGAAACGGCCGCATCTCGAATTGACGGGATGCGGCCGGCCTTCCTGCGACGCGATACAAGCGCCGGCTACAGGCGCGTTTCGCGTGCCGCGCGCAAGAATGCGTCGAGCAACGGCGTGCAGTCGAGCAGTTCGGAGCCGCCCGCGCGATGAAACTCGGGGTGCCATTGCACGCCGACGACGAACGGTGCGCGCCGGTAGCGGATGCCTTCGATGATCCCGTCGCCGGCCGACACGGCCTCGATGTTCAGATCGCGGCCGAGATCGCGGATCGCCTGATGGTGGATCGAGTTCACGATCGCTTCGCTGCGCCCGGGAAACATGCTCGCGAGCGTCGACGAGTCGGGGAAGCGGATCGCGTGGCGATGCTGGTCGTAATGCTCGCTCACGTGCGGATGCGCGGTCGGCACGTCGGTCGCGATGTCCTGGTACAGCGAGCCGCCGAATGCGACGTTGATCAGCTGGCAGCCGCGGCACACACCGAGCACCGGCTTGCCGGACTCGACGAACTCGTGAAACAGCTCGAGCTCGTACATGTCGCGCACGCGGTCGCCCGGCCATTCGGGGCGCGCATCCGATGCCGCGTAGGTTTGCGGCGACACGTCGGCGCCGCCTTGCAGCAGCAGGCCGTCGAGATGCTTCGCGTAGTCGCGCAGGCGGATGTTGCTCGGGTGCAGCATGCCCTGGTGACCGACGGTCGGAATCATGAACACGAGCACGTCGCGCGACATCACCCAGTGCGCGATCGATTCCTCGAGATACTGCAGCGTCTTGCCGCGCAACCCCTTCGCACCCGGCTCCGGATGGAAGATCCGCGCCGACACGCCGATGCGCAACGTGCGCTGTGTGATCCGCTGGCCGGCGCGATCGAACAGCCGGCGCGCACGCGCCGCGACGATGCGGCCGAACACCGACCATGGCGTGTCGCTGTTCTTCAGGTAAGCCGGCGGCGCATTCTGCGCGCTCGCGGGCGGCGGCCGCGGCGTGTCGAAATCGGGCTGCGCGCCAAAACCGGGCGGCGCGGCACCGGCTTTTGGCGGCGCGGCAGCGGGTTCAGCAGCGGCCGTCGTACCCGCTGCGCCCGGCTCGGACGCCGCCGTGACCGGCGATGCGCCGTCCGCCGCGACATCCTCGGCCGCGGCAGCCTGCGCGACGGAGGGCTGTGCGGCGGGCACCTCCGGCGCTTGTGCCGGATCGGAACGGTGGGAATGGGGAGACGCGGAAGGGGTGCCGGGCAGACCGGCCGGGGAAGGCGTGATTTCGCTCATGACGATGGTCTGGTGCGTCGCTCGCGCGTATTTGGATTGACGAAGATTCATTATGCTTCAGTGCACGATCCCGCGGTAAACCTGCAACATCCTGTCGATATTGTTGCAAGTCGTCGCATGCAGCGCCGGACACGCCAGCGTACCGTGGCTGGCGGCATCGAAGGTCGCCCCGGTGAACTGGACACCAGTGATATATCACAATAATATTCACGGATTGCCCACCTCACCCGATCGCCCGCGCCATGATCGTGCTCCGCCCGGCCACCGCGCCCCCACCCGCATGAACGCCCTGACCGACGCCCTGCCCGACCGGCGCGCCACCTCGGGGCTCAGCCTGGCCGAGCGCGCGTACGCGCTGATCCAGCGCGACATCATCACGATGCGCCTGAAGCCCGGTGCCGCGCTCAACGAAGCCGACCTCGTCGCACGCACCGGCATCGGCCGCACGCCCGTCCATCAGGCCGTGCACCGGCTGGTGCTCGAAGGGCTGCTGTCCGTGATACCGCGCAAGGGGCTGCTGGTGCAGCCGCTGTCGCTCGACGACATCGTCGCGGTGATCGACGTGCGGCGCGTCAACGAAGCGCACTGCGTCGAACTCGCCGCCCGCCATGCGACGCCCGACGATCTCGCCCGCATCGCCGCGCTGCTCGACGATGGGCAGTCGTGCGTCGACACGCACGACGTCGAGGGCATGATGGAACTCGACCGCGCGTTTCATCAGGCGATCGCCGCGGCGGCACGCAATACGGTGCTCGCGGAGATCCTGCGCGCGCTGCACGAACGCTCGCTGCGCTTCTGGTTCGTCACGCTGTCCGAACCGCACCACCTGTCCGACGTCCAGCGCGAACACCGCGAGCTGTTCGAGCGGCTGTCCGCGCGCGACGCCGCCGGCGCGCGCGCGGCCGTCGAACGCCATATCGATTCGTTTCGCGCCACCCTTGTCCAACATCTTCGCCCCTGAGCCGCCCATGACCACTTTCACGCCCTTCCCCCCGCTCGCCCGACTCGCCGCCGACCTCGCCGCCGGCCGGACCACGAGCCGCGCGCTCGTCGACGTCGCGCTCGAACGGATCGCCGATCCGTCGGGCCAGGGCGCGGCCGTCTTCACCGAAGTCGACACCGACAACGCGCGCGCGGCCGCCGACGCGCACGATCGCCTGCGTGCCGCCGGCACCGTGCTGTCGCCGCTCGCGGGCATCCCCGTGTCGGTGAAGGACTTGTTCGACGTCGCGGGCCAGGTGACGCGCGCTGGTTCGCGCGTGCTCGACGGCGCGCCGCCCGCGCAGGC
>NZ_VWWG01000239.1:0-7576 GCF_011753085.1 Burkholderia sp. Tr-862 | reverse complement strand
CGCGCCGCGTTCATCGCGGTGATGGGCGGCAAGCAGGTCGCGCTGCTGTCGCCGACCACGCTGCTCGCCGAGCAGCACACGCAGACCTTCGTCGACCGCTTCGCGGACTGGCCGGTGCGCATCGTCGCGGTGCTGGCGCTCGCGCTGCGCCGCCTGCCGGGCCATCTTCCGACCCTCGCGCTCGCATCGCTCGCACTGCTCGCCACGCTCCGCTACGTGTGGTGGCGCACGACCCAGACGCTCGATTTCCGCAGCCCGATCGAGGCGGTCGCCGGGTACCTGCTGTACGGCGCCGAAGCCTATACGTGGATGATCCTGCTGCTCGGCTTCGTGCAGACCGCGTGGCCGCTCGACCGGCCGATCGTGCCGCTGCCCGACGACCCGGACAGCTGGCCGAGCGTCGACATCTACATCCCGACCTACAACGAGCCGCTGTCGGTCGTGAAGCCGACCGTGTTCGCCGCGCAGAGCATCGACTGGCCGACCGGAAAGCTGCGCGTGTACCTGCTCGACGACGGCAAGCGCCCCGAGTTCGCGGCGTTCGCGCGGGAGGCCGGCATCGGCTACCTGACGCGCGACGACAACCTTCACGCGAAGGCCGGCAACATCAACCGCGCGCTGCCGAAGACGCAAGGCGAATACATCGCGATCTTCGACTGCGATCACGTGCCGACGCGCTCGTTCCTGCAGACCACGATGGGCGTGTTCCTGCGCGACCCGAAATGCGCGCTGGTGCAGACGCCGCATCATTTCTTCTCGCCCGATCCGTTCGAGCGCAACCTCGGCACGTTCCGCGAGATCCCGAACGAGGGCAACCTGTTCTACGGGCTCGTGCAGTCGGGCAACGACCTGTGGAACGCGACGTTCTTCTGCGGGTCGTGCGCGGTGCTCAAACGCACCGCGCTGGAGGAGGTGGGCGGCGTCGCGGTCGAGACCGTGACCGAGGACGCGCACACCGCGCTCAAGCTGCATCGCCGTGGCTACACGTCGGCGTACCTGCCGACCGTGCAGGCAGCGGGCCTCGCGACCGAGAGCCTCGCGGGCCACGTGAAGCAGCGCACGCGCTGGGCGCGCGGGATGGCGCAGATCTTCCGCATCGACAACCCGTTCCTCGGGCGCGGGCTCGGCTTCATCCAGCGGATCTGCTACGGCAACGCGATGCTGCATTTCTTCTACGGGATCCCGCGGCTCGTGTTCCTGACGATTCCGCTCGCGTACCTGTTCTTCCACCTGTACTTCATCAACGCGTCGTCGATCGCGCTCGCGAGCTACGTGATCCCGTACCTGGTGCTCGCGAACGTCGCGAACTCGCGGATGCAGGGGCGCTATCGCCATTCGTTCTGGGCCGAGGTCTACGAATCGGTGCTCGCGTGGTACATCGCGCTGCCGACCACCGTCGCGTTCTTCAGCCCGAAGCACGGCAAGTTCAACGTGACCGACAAGGGCGGCAAGATCGACGAAGGTTACGTCGACTGGTCGACGTCAAAGCCGTACCTCGTGCTGTTCGCGCTGAACGTGCTCGCGATCGCGGCCGGGCTGTGGCGGCTCGTGGCCGACCAGGGCGACGAGGCGTCGACGATCCTGATCACGCTCGGCTGGACCGTCTACAACCTCGCGATGCTGGGCGCGGCGCTGGCGGTTGCGCGCGAGACCAAGCAGGTGCGCGTCACGCACCGGATCGCGATGCGCGTGCCGGCGACGCTGCTGCTCGCCGACGGCTCGACGGCCGCGTGCTTCACGAGCGACTACTCGACCGGCGGCCTCGGCCTCGAAGCGGTGCCGGGGCTGCCGCTCGCGATCGGCGACACGCTGACGGTGTGCGTGACGCGCGGCGACCGGCCGTTCCCGTTCCCGGTGCGCGTGAGCCGCGTGACGCCGACCCACGTCGGCGTGAGCTTCGAGGCGCTGACGCTCGAGCAGGAGCGCCAGCTCGTGCAGTGCACGTTCGGCCGCGCGGACGCGTGGCTCGACTGGCACGCGAGCACGCGCACGGACACGCCGCTGCGCGGGTTGAAGGAAGTGCTGCGCGTGGGCCTGGACGGTTACGTACGGATGTGGAAGGGTGTGGCGCGCGGCGTGCAGTCGATGCTGGCACCGAAGCTCGATCGGGCGCGCGACTGACGCGGCGCCTATCACGGAGTGGTTTAGATGACGTTCTGGAATCTGTATTTCATCCTGAAATTCGCGCTGTTCGCGACCGGCCACCTGCAGCCGATGTGGCTCGCGAACCTCGCGTTCGCGCTGGCGCTCGCGGCGAGCGCGCCGATCCGGCAGCGCGGATGGCACATCGTGCGGCTGCTCGTCGCGATCGCGATCGCGGTGCCGCTGCTCGCACGCGAACTGCATGCGCCGCCGCTCGCGCGCCTCGCCGAAGCCGCGCGCGAGGTCAGCACGTTCCGCCTCGAATACTGGATGGAGCTGTTGCCGCGCCTGTTGCCGCCGGTACTGATGCTGACGGTGGTGGGCGCGCTGATAGTCTATTTCATCGTCAACCGATGGGTGCGCGTCGCGACCTTCGTGCTCGCCGTGCTGATCGTGATGCCGCTGTGGCAGGCAGGCAGCGGGCTGATGGCGCGCGTCGTCGCGCCGCTGCCGCAGCAGGCCAGCGCGACGGGCGGGCGCTCCGACCAGCCCGAGGATCACAACGCGGCACTCGCGACGTTCCGCACGCAGGAGTCGCAGCGGCAGGTCGCGTTCGGCCATCTCCCGAGCGATCCGTCCGCGCAGTTCGACGTGATCGTGCTGCACATCTGCTCGCTGTCGTGGGACGATCTCGATGCGGCGAAGGTGCGCAACCACCCGATGCTGAGTCACTTCGACTACCTGTTCAACAACTTCAGCACGGCCGCGAGCTACAGCGGCCCGGCCGCGATCCGCGTGCTGCGCGCGAGCTGCGGGCAGGAAGCGCACGCGGACCTGTACAAGAGCGCGCCGCAGCAGTGCTACCTGTTCTCGCAGCTCGCGTCCGCCGGCTACACGGTGCAGTCGCTGCTGAACCACGACGGCCATTTCGACAACTTCCTGCAGGTCATTCACGACAACATCGGCGTGCCCGACGCGCCGATGATCCCGAACGCGGCCGCGCCGGTCGCGATGCATGCGTTCGACGGCACGGCGATCAAGGACGACTACGGCACGCTCGCGAACTGGTACGCGCAGCGCGCGTCGGTGCCGGGCCCGGTCGCGCTGTACTACAACACGATCAGCCTGCACGACGGCAACCGCGTGGTGGGCAGCCCGCTCACCAGCATCGATTCGTATCCGCAGCGCGCGACCAAGCTGATGAGCGACTTCGACCGGCTCGCCGATCTGATCGCGCAGTCGGGCCGGCGCGCGGTGATCGTGTTCGTGCCCGAGCACGGCGCCGCGCTGCGCGGCGACAAGAACCAGGTGGCCGGCCTGCGCGAGATTCCGACGCCGCGCATCGTCCACGGGCCGGTCGGCGTGCGGCTCGTTGGCTTCGCCGGCAATCACGGCCAGACGACCGTGATCGACCAGCCGACGAGCTTCCTCGCGCTCGCGCAACTGCTGTCGAACCTCGTGTCGAACAGCCCGTTCAAGCCCGGCGCGTCGCTCGCGCAATACGCGGCCGACCTGCCGCGCACGCGGATGGTCGGCGAGAACGAAGGCACGGTGACGATGCAGACGAGCGCGGGCTACGCGGTCAAGACTCCGGATGGCGTATGGATCGACGAACAGTAATCAACATCGGCGAAGGTGACGACGATCGCCTGTCGCAGCCGAACGACGTGCTCGGCCTCGCGCGGCACCTGCCCGCGCTGGACCCGGCCCGTTATGTCGACGAGCAGGCGCGGCGCGCGTTCGTCGAGTCGCTCGATCGCTGGCCGGTGCTCGCGAAGCTGATGGGATTGAAGCGGTGAGCGCACGGCAGCCGGCGTGAATGCCGGCCGCCGTGTGTGGATGGATCGACCGGTGCCGGCTTACTGCGCCTTGCGCGCCGGCTGGCGCGTCCACTCGTTTTCCTCGCCCGGCACCTTGCCGAAGGTCTGCTCGGCCCACGCGTTGCGGGCCGCCTCGATCTTCGCGCGCTCGCTCGACACGAAATTCCATTCGATGAACCGCTCGCCCGGCAGGTGCGCCCCGCCGAGCAGCATCACGCGCGCGCCGTTCGCGCTCGCGAGCGACACGTTCGCGCCGGGTTCGAGCACGGCCATCGTCGCCGGCGCGAGCGGCGTGCCGTCGATCGTGAGGTCGCCGTCGACGAGATATACGCCGCGCTCGTCGTGTTCCGCGTCGAGCGCGAGCTGCCCGTCCGCCGCGAATTCCGCATACGCATAGAGCGTCGGCGAGAACACGGCGACCGGCGACGTGAGCCCGAACGCGGTGCCCGCGATCACGCGCACGCTCGCGCCGTCGCGCGTGAACGACGGCAGCGTGTCGGCCGCGTGATGCACGAACGCGGGCGCCGTATCCTCGTGCTCGACCGGCAGCGCGACCCAGGTCTGGATCCCGTGCACGGGTTGCTCGAGCGGCCGGTCCTCGTCGGGCGAACGCTCCGAGTGGACGATGCCACGTCCGGCCGTCATCCAGTTCACGTCGCCGGGCACGATCTTCTGCCGGAAGCCGAGGCTGTCGTGATGCATCAGCGTGCCATCGAACAGGTAGGTGACGGTCGCGAGGCCGATGTGCGGATGCGGCAGCACGTCGATGCCGCTGCCGGCCGGCAGCACGGCCGGCCCCATTTCGTCGAAGAAGATGAACGGGCCGACGAGGCGCGCGGCACGCGCGGGCAGCACGCGGCGCACGACGAGGTTGCCGATGTCGCTCTCGCGCGGCGTGAGTACGGTCTTGATCGATGCGGACATGGTGAGACTCTCGTGTTCGGTGGGTCAGGCAATCGCCGTGTCGATCGTGATCGGGTGCGTGAGGATCTTGTGCACCGGGCATGCATTCGCGATCTGCAGCAGGCGCTCGCGCTGCTCGTCCGACAGGTCGCCGTCGAGCGTGATGCGGCGCACGATCGTGCTGCCCGCGCTGCCCGATTCGTGCGCGAGCTTCACGTGCACTTCGGCGAGCGGCCAGCCCTTGCGTTGCGCATACATCTTAAGCGTGATCGCGGTGCATGCGCCGAGGCTCGACAGCAGCAGCGCGACGGGCGTCGGCGCGGCGTCGCCGCCGCCGAGCGCTGCCGGCTCGTCGGCGCGCCATTGATGAACGCCGTCGGTGAAATGGACCAGGTAATCGACCGAGCCGATGCTCGCTTCGACGGACAGTTCGCTCATTGCAATTCCAAGTGGGGAAAGGGGAGGCGGGCCGGCAGCCGGCCCGGCATTACGGTTCGAGCAGACGCTGCAGCCGCAGTTCCTCGAAATCCAGCTCCGATTCTATGCGGTGCAGCACCGCGTCGTCGACCCGCCCGTCGCGGTGCAGGTCGAGCAGCGCGTCGCGCGACACGCCCACCAACTCGAGCTCGACGCGCAGCATCCGCGCGCGCACGCCCACCGGTTCCGCGCCGTCGCGGTGCGCGCGTTCGTTGAACGCGACGCGGCTGCGATATTCGGTCAGCAGCCGGTCGAGCGATGCGCGTTCGAGGCCCGAGCCGCGCTGCTCGCGTGCGTCGAGCTCGGCGAGCGCCGCGCCGAACGTATGCGCGCGCACCGCGTGCTCGGACATCGTGTGCCGCGCGGCCGGGCGCAGCTTCAGCACGCGGATCAGCGGCGCGAGCGTGCCGCCCTGCACGACCAGCGTCGCGATGATCAGCAGGAACGTGCTGAACAGGATCAGGTCGCGGCCGGGGAAATCGCTCGGCAGCGCGATCGCGGCCGCGAGGCTCACGACGCCGCGCATGCCGGACCAGCCGAGCACGACGGCCTCGCGCCACGACCACGGCGGATGGCCCGCGCGCCGTGCGCGCAGACGGCCCGGCAGCCACATCACGACGAACACCCACACGACACGCGCGGCGATCGCGGCGGCCGTCGCCGGCAGCGCGACGCGCAGGCCGGCCATCAGCACCGCGCCTTCGTGGTTCACGCGTGCGAGGATCGCGTGCAGCGCGAGGCCGATCAGGATGAACACGAGCGCGTCGAGCACGAACACGATCGCTTCCCAGGTCGCCTTCGCCTTGATCCGCATGTCGGCGTCGAACACGCGATGCTGGCGCACGCCGAGCACGAGGCCGCAGGTCACGACCGACAGCACGCCGGAGCCGTGCACGGCTTCCGCGATCCCGTAGCCGCCCCACGCCATCGCGAAGGTCACGACGATCCCGAGCATCGGCTCGCGCAGGCGCGGCAGCACCCAGCACATCGCATGGCCGCACGCGAGGCCGACCGCGATGCCGATCAGCGTGAGCGAGAAGAACAGGCCGGTGGCGCTCGCGGTCGTGATGGTGACCGCGAGCGCGGCCGACACGGCCATCTGATACAGCAGCAGGCCCGACGCATCGTTGACGAGGCTTTCGCCTTCGAGCACCGCGACGAGCCGCGCGGGCAGCGGGTGACGCTGCAGGATCGCGTTCGCGGCGACCGCATCGGGCGGCGACACGATCGCGCCGAGCGTGAAGCACGCGGCCCACGGCAACGCCGGATTGGCCGCATGCACGGCGAGCGCGACCGCCACCGTCGTGAACACCACCGCGCCGAGCGCGAGCGATGCGATCGACGCGAGCTCTTGCCGGAATTCCTTCCACGCGGTGTAGAAGCCGCTCGACATCAGGAGCGGCGGCAGCACGGCCGCGAGCAGCAGCGCCGGGTCCATGTCGGGCACGCGCTTGCCGGCAACGGCCACGACGCAGCCGCCGAGCAGCAGCACGACGGCCGGTGGAATCGAGATCCGTTCGGCGAGCCACGTGAGCGCGCCCGCGCCGCAGATCAACAGCAGCAGGTAATGGAACAGCTCGACGTTGCTCATGCGCGGTGCGTGCGGGAAGCGTGCATCAGGACGGCGTGCGTTCGTTCGTGCTGCCGCCCGGCAGCGGACCGAACATGTGCTGGCCGCACTTCGCGTCGCGCCATGCGGCGTTCAGCCGATGGCCGGCGAGCATGCGCCGCGCGACGGGCAGGATCTGTTCGCCGGCCAGCATGCCGAGCAGGCCGGTGAGCGCGATGATCGGCGGCGCGGGCGAGTTCACGCCGATCGCGCCGTAGATGACGCCGGCAAGGATGCCGGCGAGCAGCGAGAAGACATACGGTTTCATGGTGGGGCGTCCGGTGATGGCCGAGCGGCGCCGCAACGGCGCCGTCAAAGTTTTGAAAGCGTAGCGGGTTTGCGTGAAGAAAAAAAGAGCGAGGGGCCCTGAACGCACGTCGTTTCCGGAATCGCATCGATTCCGTTTCTTGGGTGGTCACGCTGAGCGTTTGCGGATTAAATACGTCGCGCCGGATCACGATCCGGCGTGATGCATTTCCGGCTCCTCCCGTTCTCACGGCCGAGGCAGGCCTCCCTTTTTTCGTTCACAGGACTCCATGCGCCATGAGCAACCCGAAACTTGAAGTTCTCACCCCCCAGAACAGCCAGCTGATCTTCATCGACCAGCAGCCGCAAATGGCGTTCGGCGTGCAGTCGATCGATCGCCAGGTGCTGAAGAACAACGTCGTGGGCCTGGCGAAGGCCG
>NZ_VWWG01000238.1:0-7351 GCF_011753085.1 Burkholderia sp. Tr-862 | reverse complement strand
CACGCCGCCCGAACGCGCGCGGCGGCTCGCGTCGCCCGCGGCATCGGCCGACGCGCCGTCGTGCCATGCGCGCCCGGTCGTGATGATGTGCCGCGGGTTGTCGGCAAGCCAGGCGAAGCGGCTGTGCGTGCGGTGTCTCGATCAGTGAGCGGCGACACGACACCAGCGTGACACCGGCGTGACGTGCAGGAGATGACGCGGCACGCCGCGTCTTCGTGCATCATGCGGCGCGCTGATGTTCCAGCCACGCCTGAAACATCAGCACCGTCCACAGCTGGTGCTGCCAGTTCATCCGGCCCGACTGGTGCTGCCGCCACAGCCGCTCGACCGCCGCCGCATCGAAGAAGCCCTCGTCGCGCAGCCGCGACGGCTGCAGCAGCGCGTCGGCCCAGTCGCGCAATGCGCCGCGCAACCAATGATCGACGGGCGCGCAGAAGCCCTGCTTCGGCCGGTCGATCAGCGACGACGGCACGTACTGGTCCAGCAGCCGGCGCAGCAGCGCCTTCGACTGCCCTTCCGGCAAACGCACCGACGCGGGCACGCGCCACGCGAATTCGACGACGTGATGATCGAGGAACGGCATGCGCGTCTCGAGGCTCACGGCCATCGCCGCGCGGTCGACCTTCGCGAGAATGTCGGTGGGCAGGTACGTGAGCGTGTCGATCGCCATCGCCTGCTCGGCGAAGCTCAGGTGCGGGGGCCATGCGGAGACGGTATCGAGCGGTGTCGGCGGCTCCTGCCCGGCGAGCGCGATGCGCTCCGGATGATGGACCGACGACATCAGCAGCCGGTACAGCCCGATGCGGCTCTCGGCCGTCATCACATGGCCGAGCTTGTGCAGCCGGTCGCCGATACGGGTCGCCGATTCGCGCGCTTCCACGCCACTCCATGCGCCCTGCGCGACCGCCGCGAGCTGGTCCGCATGATCGGGGCGCAGCGCGTGCAGCGCGGCGGCGATCCGCGCGCGCACCGCCGCCGGCACGCGATGCAGCTTGCGCCACAGGCGCGGCGTCAGGAAGTAGCGCGTATAGCCGCCGAACAGCTCGTCGCCGCCGTCGCCGGACAGGCTCACCTTCACGTGCCGGCGCGTCAGCTCCGACACGAGGAAGGTCGGGATCTGCGACGCATCGGCGAACGGCTCGTCGTAGATCGTCGGCAGTTTCGGCACGACGCCGAGCGCATGGTCGGCCGTCACGTAGAGCTCGGTATGCCGCGTGCCGAGATGGCGCGCGACCGCCTTCGCATAGCCGGCTTCGTCGTAGCCGGCCTCGTGAAAGCCGATCGTGAACGTGTCGACGGGCTTCGTCGACTGCGCCTGCATCAGCGCGACGATCGCCGACGAATCGACGCCGCCCGACAGGAACGCGCCGAGCGGCACGTCGGCTTCCATCTGCCGCGCGACGGCCTGACGCAGGATCGCGTCGAGCTGCCCGACGGCCTCGTCGGCGTTGCCCTCGAATGGCCGCTCGCGGCCCGCCTCGATCGCCTGCTCGAGCGTCCAGTACGCGCGCGCGGGCGACGTGTCGCGCGCATGCTCGAACTGGATGAAGGTGCCCGGCGGCAGCTTGCTGATGCCGCGATAGATCGTATGCGGCGCGGGCACGCTCGACTGGCGCAGGTACAGGCAAAGCGCGTCGCGATCGATCGTGCCGTCGAAGCCCGGATAGTTGCGCAGCGCCTTCAACTCCGACGCGAATACCAGTGCGTCGCCGATCCGGCCGTAGTAGAGCGGCTTCTCGCCGATCCGGTCGCGCGCGAGCGTCAGCACCCGCGACGCGCGATTCCACAGCGCGAACGCGAACATGCCGGTCGCGCGCCGCAGCGCCGCCTCGACGCCCCACGCGACGATCGCCGCGATCAGCACCTCGCTGTCGGAGTGGCCGCGCCACGCCGGTGCGCGACCCGCGCGCTCGAGCTCCGCGCGCAACTCGCGATGGTTGTAGATTTCGCCGTTGAAGACCATGACGTAGCGGCCGCACGCGGATGCCATCGGCTGCCGGCCATGGACCGACAGATCGACGATCGCCAGCCGCCGGTGGCCGAGCGCGATACCGGCTTCCGGGTCGACCCAGATGCCCTGCCCGTCCGGCCCGCGATGCGCGAGGCTCGTCGTCATTCGCGCGAGCGTGCCGCGCGCTGTCTCCTCATCGAAGGCGACGCTATTCAAAAAGCCGTCGATTCCGCACATTTGATTTGTCTGCCCCTGTTGACCTGTCCCATCAGCGGCGGCGCGACTTCGCGGCCCGCCGTCCCACTGACGGTCGAGCCATATTACGAAGAAATAAATCAGCAATAATTCATGGGTGAATGTCAGCCGAGCCTGGAAAAAAAACGGCGTCAAGTGCCGCGGGTACGGCCGGCTGGCCGGGAAATAGGCCCGCATCGCGGCGAAGCGCGCCGGCCGCGCGCAGGCCGGCGTTCCGGCCCCGATACCTCGCCCGCGTCAGGCAGCGCCTGTCGCCCACTTCAGCAACTGCGCGACCTCGCGGAAATGCTGCTGCTGGATCGTGCCCTTTTCCGGCGTGCTGTCATATAGCGCGTGCGCGAGGCCGGCGTTCGCGAGCGTCGGACGCAACGCGTCGCGAGCGAGCCGCACGATCCGTTCGGCCGCCTCGCCCTCCCCGCGCGCGAGCACCCACGGCAGCGTGCCGATCCCGCCGTAGTAGAGCGCGACCGCGACGCTCGGCGAATAGACGACCACCGACGCGAAGCCGATCCGGTCGGGCAGCGACGAGAACTGCGCTTCGCGCGCGAGCTGCCGGCGCTTCGCCTCGATATGCGGGTCGCCTTCGTCTTCCTTGTGCTCGCGCCGCACTTCCTCGATCGACATCTTCATCTTCTGATTGAACTCGTGCCGCTGGTGCACGATGTCGATCAGCGCCATCACGATATAGATCAGCGCGGCCCAGCCGAACAGCAGCATCAGCAGCTTCACGATCAGCGCGAGAATCGACATCGGCCGCGTGAAGCCGGACTGCACCGACGGGTCGAGCGACTCGACGATCAGCCAGCCGAGCGTCGCGGCCAGCAGCACGGTCTTCAGCAGCATCTTCGCGAGGTTCACGAGGTTGCGCATCGACCACATGTTCTTCAGCCCCTCGGCCGGATTGAGCCGCGACAGCTGCGGCACGAGCCGGCTCCACGCCATCACGCCGCCCACCTGCACGAAGCCCGCGAGCAGGCCGGCCAGCAACCCGGCCGCGACGATCTGCGCGGACAGCATGGCCCAGTCGCGCGCGGCGCCGTCGATCAGCACCGCGAGCCGCGCGGACGGGTCCGCCGCGCCGGCCGCGTCGAACACGAGCCGGAACAACGCCTGCAGCCGCGCGAACAGCGTGCCGAGCCCCACCGCGAGCGCGACGCATACGCCGACGAAGAACGCCGACGAGATCGTCTCCGCGCTCTTCGGCACATCGCCTTTCTGGCGCGCCTCGCGCAGGCGCTTCGCGGTCGGCTTCTGGTCCTTTTCGGCCATGGTCGCTCCGGCTCCGGCGGCCCGTCACGCGCCGCCGCCGTGCGCGGCGAACAGCGCACGCAGCAGCGCCATCAACCCGCTGTCGGGGCTCAGCAGCGCATGCAGCGACGCGTACACCACCGGCAGGAACAGCACCATCATCAGCACCGCGAGCGCGCTCTTCACCGGCTGCGCGAACACGAAGATGTTCAGCTGCGGCACCGCGCGGCCGACGAGGCCGATGCCGAGCTCGACGAGCACCAGCACGATGATCACCGGCGCGGCGAGCTTCACCATCCATTCGAAGATGGTGTCGGTCTGCCGCACGACGAAGGTCTGCAGCATCGACGAGAAGTCCGGACCGAGCGAGCCGATCGGCCACCACGCATACGACTGCGCGAACAGCTGCACGAGCACCTGCAGGCCGCCCGCTGTGACGAACAGCGCGATCGCGACGAAATTGAGGAATCCCGACGTCGGGCCGCCCTCATGGCCGCCCATCGGATCGAAGAACGCGGCGCTGCCGCTGCCGGTCTGGAAATCGATCAGGTAGCCGACGCCCTGGATCGCGAACAGCACCGCGCTGAACGCGCCCGCGAGCAGCATGCCGACCACCGCCTCCTTCGCGACGAGCAGGCACCACATCAGGAACGGCAGCGCGGCGACCTGCGCCGGGTCGATCACCGGCGCGACGAACGCGGCGATCACGACCGCGATCCCGTTGCGCACGAGGCCCGTGATGATCTGCTCGTTGAACACCGGCACGACGAACATGATCGGCAGCAGGCGCGGCATCACGTAGAGCAGCGGGCGCAGCGTGCCGGCGATGTCGTTGAAGTTCGCCGCGTGGTCTAGCATCGGCGCTCCGCGGCCGTGGGTGCGGTGTCGTCGGCGGGGGCGGGGGCGGCAGAGTCGGTCGAATCGACCGCGTCGGTTGCGTCTGCATCCGCATCCGCCGGTCGCGACCTCATCTGCGCATCGAACGCGGCGGCCATGTCCGGCTGCCCCGCTGCGTGACCCTCCGCCTCGCCCGCCCACACGCCGGCTGTCGCGAAGCGCCGCACCGCGTGCGCATCCGCGACTTCGTCGGCGTCGCGCTCGACCCGCGCCGCGCGGGCCTGCAGCGCCTTCTCGCCGGCCTTGTCGAGCTTGTCCTCGGCGGCCTTCGCTTTGCGCGCGGCGCGCTGCAGGTCGGCGAGCGCCGCCTCGTGATCGCGATGCACGTGCGTGGCCTCGCTCACCGACGCGTTCGCGACGCCGATATGACGGTCGAACGTGCGCGTGTCGGCCGCCGCGTTCTGCAACGCGCGCGCCTCGCGCACGTCATCGGCGAGCCGGGTCTGGATCGCGGCCTTCGCGGCGACCTGCTGCGCGAGCTGCGCCTGCGCGGCGTCGAGCGCGCGACGGCTCTGCGCGGCGATGCCCTGCTGGCGCGCGGCCGCGACGCGCGCGATCTGGCTGCGCATCTCGCGCACGCGCTTCAGGCGTGCGAGTGTCGCGAGCACGAGGCGGTCGTCGGCTTCAGACATGGTCGTTCGCGAGTTTCGTCAGCTTCGCGAGCAGCGCGTCGAAGCGCACGTCCTCGTGCGAGCCCTGCGCGCAGAATGCACCGATCGCATCGCGTGCACGCAGCGCGAGATCGCCGAGCCGGTCGCTGCCCTCGCGATACTCGCCGATCTGCACGAGCAGCTCGATTTCCTGATACTTCGCGATCAGCTCGCGCACGCGCGCGGCCGATTGCTGATGCGCGCGGCTCGCGACGAGCGGCATCACGCGCGACAGGCTCGCGAGCACGTCGATCGCCGGATAGCGGTTCGCGAGCGCGATCTTGCGCGACAGCACGATGTGGCCGTCGAGAATCGAGCGCACCTCCTCGGCGATCGGATCGGATTCCTCATCGCCTTCGACGAGCACCGTGTACAGCGCGGTGATCGAGCCTGTCGCGCCCTGCCCCGCGCGTTCGAGCAGGCGCGGCAGCACGGCGAACGTCGACGGCGGAAAGCTGCGCCGTGTCGGCGGCTCGCCGCTCGCGAGGCCCACCTCGCGCTGCGCGCGCGCGAAGCGCGTGAGCGAGTCGACCAGCAGCAGCACGCGCTTGCCCGCATCGCGGAAATGCTCGGCGATCGCGGTCGCGACCAGCGCGGATTTCACGCGCTCCATCGCCGGACGATCGGACGTCGACACGACGACGATCGAGCGCGCACGCACTTCGGGCGACAGGCTGTGCTCGATGAACTCGCGCACTTCGCGGCCGCGTTCGCCGACCAGCGCGATCACGTTCACGTCGGCCTGCGCGCCGCGCGCGATCATCCCGAGCAGCGTGCTCTTGCCGACACCCGACGGCGCGAAGATGCCGACACGCTGGCCGATGCCGAGCGTCATCAGGCCGTCGATCACGCGCACGCCGGTCGGAAACGGCGTGTCGATCATCTTGCGCGCGAGCGGATTGGGCGGGTCCTGCTGCGTCGATACCCACGCGGCGCCCGTCACCGGCCCGCGATCGTCGAGCGGCCGGCCGAGCCCGTCGAGCACGCGGCCGAACAGCGCTTCGCCGACCGGAAATACATGCTCGCGCCCCGACGGCACGACGGTCGTCTCCGGCGACAGGCCGGCCACGTCGCCGAGCGGCGTGAGCAAGGTGGTCTGCCGCGAGAAACCGACCACTTCGGCGAGCAGCGTCGGCTGGTTCGGCGTGCGCAGCTCGCAGATCTCGCCGAGCCGCGCGCGGATGCCCGTCGCGTTGAGGATCTGTCCGACAGCATGATTGACGCGGCCCTGCACCGACACCGGCGAGAAGAACGCGAGCCCCGCATCGAGGTCGCCGACGAGGCGGCCGCGATCGAACGGCGCGGCATCGTCGTCGCTGCCGCCATCGAATGGCTGCGGATCGTCGAGCGGCCCATTCATCGCGTCGTGCCCTTCAGCGCGTCGCGGCGGATCGCCTGGCGCAGCGCGTCGATCTGCAGGTCGAGGCTCGCGTCGATGCGCCCGGACGGCGTCTCGACCGTGCACGCGTGACGTTCGAGCTGCGCATCCTCGACAATGCGGATCCGTTGCCGGTTCGACTGGCCGGCGAACGCGCGCTCGAGCGCGTCGCGCATCTCGTCCTGCCGGCCGGGCGCGACCCGCACGATCAGGAACGCTTCGTCGCGCACGAGCGGCGCGATCCGCGCGAGCGCGGCCTCGTACAGCTTTTGCGTGCCCATCTCGCCGACGATCGCGCGCACGGCCTTCACGACGATGTCGGCCATCGAATCCTTCATCGACTCCATCGTGCGCGCGGCGGCCAGCGCCTGCGTATAGGTCTGCGCCGCATGCTCGCGCTGCGCGCGGCGCATCCCTTCGTCGTAGCCGGCCGCCTGGCGCTTGTCGAATTCGCGCTGCGCGTCGGCGACGATGCGCGCGGCCTCGTCGCGCGCGGTCGCGATCACCGCGGACGCATCGAGCAGCGCCGCGTATTCGCGCTCCTTGAGCACCTTGCGCTCCGACAGCAGCTGCAGGTTGTCGCTCGTGATCAGAAAAGCCAGTCCCATGACGCAAGCCTCTCGGGAATCAGAAACAGGAACAGCAATTCGCCGAACTGGTCGCGCTGCGCGCGGTTGAGCCAGTACGGCGCCTCGTCATCGATCGCGCGGTTGAATTTCAGGCGCACGCGCCGCGCGACCGCGTCGCCCGCCACGCCGATGAAATCCGCGAGCAGCCGGCCGCCACGGGCCCGGATCACGACCGGCAGCGCGGCCGGATCGGCACGCCACGGCTCGAGCGTTTCCGCGAGCGCGCCGAATTCCGGCGCGCGCTCGAGCGCGAGTTCCAGCGCATCGCCGCCGAGCTTCGCCGCGACCTCCGCGCGGATGCGCCGCGCGGTCAGCGCGTCGCGCAGCCAGCTGCGATGCAGCA
>NZ_VWWG01000237.1:0-7543 GCF_011753085.1 Burkholderia sp. Tr-862 | reverse complement strand
GCGGCGCGAGGTGTTCGTCGTCGCATCGTTCGCGACCGGTGCGGTGGTCGCGGTGAGCGGCGCGATTGGCTTTGTCGGGCTCGTGACGCCGCATCTGTGCCGTCGCGTCGTCGGCGCCGAGCACGGCCGGCTGCTGCCGGTCGCCGCGCTGACGGGCGCAATCATGCTCGTGTGGGCCGATGTCGCCGCGCGCACGCTCGCGGCACCGGAGGATCTGCCGATCGGTATCGTGACCGCGCTGTTCGGCAGCCTGTTCTTCGTCGCGCTGTTGCGGCGGCGGTGAGCGGCGGGTGCTGAGCGGCCGGCGATGCGCGGCCGGCGGGAGCGGGGCGACGCATCATGTGCCGCCGTGCCGCCGTGCCGCCGTGCCGCCGTGCCGCCGTGCCGCCGTGCCGCCGTGACGTCGTGCCACCTCACCACCGCTCCGCCTCGCCACCGCGCATCCGCTTAGCGAAGCGGTGAAGCTGCGCCGGCCAGGTCGGCCCGGCCGCGTGCCGGACTCGCCTGCGCGTTGCTGAGGAAGTCCGGCAAGGTCCGCGCCGGCAGCGAAATCACGAAGCGTGCGCCGCCGAGCGGCGAATCCTCGAGCCGCACATTACCGCCGTGCACGAGCGCGACGCGCCGCACGATCGCCAGCCCGAGACCGAACCCGCCGGTCTGCCGGTCGCGGCTCGAATCGAGCCGCTGGAACGGTTCGAACACGCGTGCGCGCTCGGCGGCGGGAATGCCGGGGCCGTCGTCGTCGACGCTCAGCACCAGCGCACCGGACGCATCGTGCGTCGCGGACAGCAGGACCGTGCGCGCCGCATAGCGCGCGCTGTTGCGGATCAGGTTGAGCAGCGCGCGGGCGACGAGTTTCGGATCGCACACGTGGGTGGCGGGTGCGCCGGTCGTCGACACGTCGAGCGTGATGCCGCGATCGGCGACGTCGTTCGCGACGTTGCCGGCGACGCTGTCGATCAGCGCATCGACGACGACGTCCATCGGCGCGAGCTCGCTGGCGCCTTGTTCGAGGCGCCCGATCGTCAGCAGCTCCGTCACCAGGTCGTCGAGTTCGCGCACGTCGCGCCGCAGTTCGTCGCGGCGTTCGCGCATCCGGCCGCTCTCGTCGGATTCGGCGAGCAGCGCGAGCCCGAATTCGAGGCGGGCGAGCGGGGTCTTCAGCTCGTGCGAGATCCCGTGCATCATCTCGCGCTGCTGCTTGATCGACGCCTCGATCCGCTCGGCCATGTCGTTGAATTGCTGCGACAGCTCGTAGATGTTCGACCGGCCGGACAGCTTCACGCGTGTCGACAGGCGGCCCGCGCCGAACGCATGGGCGGCGGCCTGCAGCCTGCGCAGGTCGCGCCAGTGATACGAGATCCACAGCACGACCGCGAGCAGCGCGGCGAGCGCGAGCAGCAAGTAGGCGTAGATCTTGATGTCGAGGTCGAAGGGCTGGATCGGGCGGGCATGCAGCACGGAACCGTCCGCGAGCGGCATGTAGTAATCCTTGCCGTCGTAGCCGATTGCGATCTTGCCGGCGTCGAGGTCGCGCAGTGGCGCGCCGCTCAGTTGGGCGCGGGCTTGTGCCATCGTCACGAAGTCGAATCCTTCATTGCCGTGCTTCGCGAGCTCACGCAGCGCGACCGTGCGCTGCGCGCCCGGATGGCGTTCGAGATAATCGTTCAGCACGAACGCATAGGTCGTCAGCGAGTCTCGCTGCGCCTGCGCCGCGCGTTCGTAGAAGATCCGGTCGAACGAGAACTCGATGAACGCGATCGATCCGGCGACGCACAGGATCACGATGAGGTACAGCCTGATCAACGGGCGCAGCATTTATTCGTCCCACGCGGAAGGGCTGAACAGGTAGCCGCGGCCCCAGATCGTCTTGATCTTGTGCGGCTCCGACGATGCATCCTCGAAACGGCGCCGCAGCTTCGAGATGCCGGAATCGACCGAGCGGTCGAGCCCGTCGAACTCGATCCCGCGCAACTGCTTCAGGATGTCGTCGCGGCTCAGCACGGTGCCGGCCGCGCGCGCGAGGATCAGCAGCAGGTTGAATTCGGCCGTCTTCAGGTCGACCGGTTCGCCGCGCCACGTGACCGTGCGGTTCGGCGGCGAGATCGTCAGTTCGCCGAATATCAGCGCGTCGGGCGCGGCGGCGGGTGTTTCCGTCGCGGCCGGCCGTGCCCGGCGCAGCAGCGCGCGGGCGCGCGCGACCAGCACGCGCGGCTCGATCGGTTTCGTCACGTAGTCGTCGGCGCCGGTTTCGAGGCCCGCGACCTGGTCGTAGACGTCCGCGCGCGCGGTGAGAATCAGCACCGGCACGTTGGTGAATGCGCGAATGCGCCGGCATACTTCCATCCCGTCGAGATTCGGCAGCATCAGGTCGAGTATCACGAGTGCGGGCTCGTGCTCGCGCACCGCCGCGACGGCCAGGTCGCCGCGCCGCACGACCGTTACCGTGAATTCATAGTTGTCGAGGTATTCGCGCACGAGCTGCGCAAGGCGGTCGTCGTCCTCGATCAGCAGCACACGGTATTTGAGCGGATTGTCGTACATGGTCTCCTCGATATGCGCGCGTCGTCCCGGCTGCCGGCAGGCGGGCGCGCGGCGCGGCACGCGAATTCTAGCCGGCGTTTCGGCGCCCCGGGCAGCAGGACGACAATCGCGAACAATCAAACACAATTGAGCACAGATTCCCCGCAGATTACGGACAACCCCGGTGCACGGCGGCACCTAGACTGCGGGCTCCGTCACTCATATCTCAATATTGTGCGCTCAACCCTTCGCCGTTCCCGCTATTGCGTGCCGCTTGCCGGCCTCACCCTTGCCGCCGCCGCTCACGCGGAAAACCAGTATTCGATTTCGCTCGGCGGCGGGTTCGCGCCGCGCTACCCGGGGAGCAACCAGTATCGCGGCGTCGTCGCACCGGGGCTTTCCGCGAAGTTCGGCAATGGCTTCTTCATCGACGGTCGCGAAGGCGCCGGCTACCGGTTGGACCTGCCGCACGGTGCGTTCGTGTCGGCGGCAGTGAGCTACGACCCGGGCCGCGCGGACGAGAACCGCTTCGACCTGCCGGGTTCGGATTACCTGAAGGGGATGGGCCGGATTCCGGGCTCGGTGCTCGTCGGCGTGCGGGCCGGTGTGACGCTGCTCGACTCGGCCGAACTGAGCGTCACGGTCGACACGCCGGTGACGCATACGTCGCGCGGCGTATCCGGGCATGTCGATCTCGCGGTGCCGGTGTTCAAGACCGCGCAGCACGAGATCATCGTGACGGGCAGTGTGCATGCCGGCACCGGACGCTATACGCAGACGTTCTACGGCGTGACCGATGCGCAGTCGATGACGAGCCGCTTCCGGCCATATTCGACGAGCGGCGGGATCGACAGTGCGACGATGTCGGTCGCATGGAACTGGAACCTGTCGCGGCACTGGTCGGTGCTCGCGACGGGCGGCGTGACGCGGCTGCTCGGGCGCTATGGCGACAGCCCGATCGTGCAGTCGCGCAGCAACTACTACGGGATGGCCGGCGCGACCTACAAGTTCTGAACGGGTGGCGCGCGCATGCCGGCCGCGATGCGTCGGTGTCGCGCCGTTGCCGCGCATCGCGTGCGGTAACATGCAGGCGGTTCCGGCACCACGCCGGGCCCGCGACGCCGGTGCGCCGAATCGATTCGACCGCGTCACGCAACGCCGCCGTGTGCCGGCCGGCATCCGTCAGGAAACGGCCGGTGACGCGCGGCACCCATCACGCATGCAATGCCCGGCCGTGCACGACTGCCGTACATGGAGCCGCCGGGCCGCGACAGGGAGAAGCCGGTGAAGAATACGATCGCGATGCTCGTTGCGCTCGTTGCGAGCGCAACCTTTGCAGGATGTGCGGACATGAACACGAAGCACCCCAACGCCACCGCCGGCGGCGCGGCGCGAAACGCCGCGCCGATGTGCAGCGCAGACGCCGCGCCGGACGATGCGCTGATCGGCAAGACCGAAACCGAGGCGGCCGCGCTGCTCGATGGTTGCCTGTGGCGCGTGCTCGAGCGCGACGGCAAGTCGTTGCCGGGCACGATGGACTATCGCGAGGAACGCCGCGATCTCGGCATTCGCGACGGCAAGGTGATCTGGGTGCGGCGCGGGTGATGGATAGGGCCGGCGGGGCCGGCCGAGCCGCATACCGTTTGCCGGCCGCGACGGGCGTGCGAACCCGTGCGCGTTACTTCGAGATATACCAGAGCGCGTCGGTGCTGACGCGCGCGGCCGGCGCCTGAGGGGTTGCGGCCGGCGGCGGCGTATTCGACGTCACCGCGGTGGGCCACGTGGCCGGCGTGTTCGACGCGGGTGACGAGGTTGACGCCGGCGCGGTATTTGCCGTATTCGCGGCCGCTGTCGATCCCGACGTCGACGGCGTGTTCAGATACCACAGCGCGTCGGCCGACGCCGTGCGCTTGGCCGACGCATTCGCGGGCGGTTTCCCCGCAGGCGTCGTGGCAGCCGTCGTTGCCCCCGAACGTGATGCTCCTGCCGCGGTTCCAGCCCCTGCCTGCGTCGTTGCACCCGCCGCGCCGCGCTGCGCGCGCGCCTCGAACGGCCCGAGCTGGAAGATCAACGTTTGCGCGGGGCGCGTCAGAACGGCATACGGGAACTGCAGCTCCCACGACATCAGCACGCGGCCCGACGACGTTTCGGTGAAGATCGCCGGCATATGCTTCATGTCGCTGAACTGCACGTAGATCCGCGCACCGTCGTCGAACACCTGGGTCGGCTTGGCCTGGTCGGCGCCCGTGACGGTCCAGCCGAAGTTATACGTGCCGGCCGGGCCGGCGGGACCGCCTTGCGGCGACGGCGGTGCGGCCGGTGACAGCGTGCGGGCCCGCGCGGCCGGCGGCGCGGATACGCTCAGGCTCGCGAACGGGTTGTACGCCTGCACCTGCTGCGGCGGCGTAAAGGAGGGGGGCAGGATGGGCATGGGAGTATCCGGCGAATCCGGCATGGTCCGGATTGCATCATAGACCTTGCGGGCATACGCGAGGCGCTTGTCGGGCGACGCGGCGTTGTACGCGCCGATCGCGGTCCAGTTGGCGCCGAGCTGGCGGATGTTCTGCGACAGGATCCACGCGCCGACGTACGCGTTGGTGCACGCATCGAACAGGCTTTCCCGCGTGATGCCTTCGCGCGCGAGCGTCGGCAGCCAGGTGCTGTTGATCTGCATCAGGCCGATGTCGACGGTGCCGTTCGTGTTGGTGTTGACGGCGTTCGGATTCATCCCCGATTCGACCTGCGCGATACCGCGCAGCAGGCTCACGCTCACGTGCTGGAACGTGGCTGCATCGTCGAGGCAGTCGGCCCACGCGGCCCCGTGCAGCGCGCACGACAGCGCGATCGTCGCGGCGATCTTCGGCGTGGCGTGGCTGATCGAACGGGCAGTATGACGCGGCATGGCAGGATGGGGCGGGATCCGGCCGCCCGGTGCAAGGAAATTACGCAGACGCGAAGTGTGCCATAGCGCGCAGTCAAATGGCTCGCGTCAAACTTTCCTTTGCATTTGCCGGTGCGTTTATCGCGCATTTTTCGCTGCGCCGGGATCGCCGCGCGACCGGATGGAATCGGTAAAAACGGCTGATTTTCGCGCGCATGCCGACGCCCGATCGCAGTCGCAATACTGACGCCGCGCGTCAGTTGCGCCGCGAATGCGGAATACGGCGATGAATCGCGCAGCGATGTGAACGGAACATGGCGCGGCCCCGGAAACGGCGACGGCGGCCGTAGCCGCCGTCCTGGCGAATCCATCATCGGAATCCGTAATCCGATACCGACCGGCCGGCCGCGCGACACCGCGATGGCGCGACAGCGCACGCAGCCGGCCGTCGTCGATCAGAAGCGGTGACGCAGGCCGAGGTTGACCAGCGTCTGCGAGCTCGTGCCCGCATAGCCGTACGAGGCGATCGACGCCTGCGCGGCCATCGATCCGCCGTGACCATCGCCGGTCTGGCCGCTCGCATGCTGGTACGCGGCGCTCAGGTACACGTCGGTACGCTTCGACAGGCTGTAGTCCGCGCCGGCCGATACCTGGTGATAGGTCGCCGACGTATCGCCGCCCGAGCGCGTATAGCTGTAGCCGACGCCGACGAGCAGCGCATCGGTCGCCTGGTAGTTCACGAAGCCTTGCCCGGTGTTGTAGTGCTCGTTCGAATCGAACGCCGAGCTTGCGTCGCGACGGTACTGCGCGTTGCTGTAGCCGAGGCCGAACGTGAACGGGCCGGCGACGTACTGGCCCGCGATGCGGGCGATGCCGATCGAGTGCGCGCTCGCATAGCCGTTGTTGATCGGGCCGTCGAAGGTGCCGTCCGACGAGCTGGTCCAGCCGTTGCGCAGGCCGTTCGACGCGGGGCTGTTGGTCGCGTGGAAATAGCCGCCGGCGACGCTGAACGGCCCGTTGTTGTACGACACGGCTGCCGAATACGATTGCGCGGCGCCGGTACTGCCGGCGATGCCGCCGAACGAGTACATCGCGGAGAACTGCAGGCCCGAATAAACGGCCGACGTGTACTTCACCGCATTGTCGACGCGGAAGCTGTTGTCGTAGTTGTCGACGTCGCCCGGCGTCGCGAACACGCTGCCGAGATAGTTGTCGGCGGTGATGCCCTGCACGAGGTCGACGAGCGGATCGTACTGGCGGCCGAACGTGAGGGTGCCGTAGCGCTTGCTCGTCAGCCCGACGAATGCCTGCCGGCCGAACAGGCGGCCGCTCTGGCCCTGCCGGCCGTTGCTCGGGTCGAAGCCGTTCTCGAGCTGGAACAGCGCCTTGAGCCCGCCGCCGAGATCTTCGGTGCCTTTCACGCCCCAGCGGCTGCCGGAGAGGTTGCCGGCGCTGCTGTTGCCGAGCATCCATGCGTTGTCCTTGCCCTGCGCGTGATTCACGTACGTGATCGACGTGTCGATCACGCCGTACAGCGTCACGCTCGACTGCGCGTGCGCGGCGGGGATCGCGGCGAACGACGCGAGCGAAATCAGCGAGAGGGTCGTGCGTTTCATTTCATCTCCTTGCCATTGGCGTGCTTGAACCGGAATGGCAGGAGACTACAGAGCCGTCGCCGAACGGCAAAAATGGAATTCTCCGATGTGACCTAAAGCAGACAGGCGCATGCTGCGCAAAGGCTTGTTGAGAGATTTGGATTATTGAACACTGTGTGCTAATCGACCCGAATTTCAAGATAGTGCGATCGGCGTATTGCCGGATTCGTGATAATTCCAGGGGATTTTCGATGGGATTTCGCTAAAACGGCGTTCGTGATGGATTCGTCAATTCATTATTGAATGGAATCGAATCGCGCGATGCGGGCCGAATATGCTATTGCACGTGTCCCACTTGTTTCATGCAATCGCCGCGCGTCGCGCATGACGGCGCGCGGCTTCGGAGAGGAACCTTGATGAACCGGAAGATGAAGACGGGCGTCGCGCGCGCCGTGGTGGCCGGCACGCGGCGTCGTGCGTTGCGCTCGCTCGCGGGCGCGGCGTTCGCCCTGTACGCGGGCCTGTCGGCCAGCGCGCCCGCGCG